>JBHEPC010000300.1:0-4012 GCA_046260475.1 Candidatus Krumholzibacteriia bacterium
TCGCTGCGCCGTCGTGCGGGTGGGAGCCGCCGATGACCCCGCCTTCATCGGCTTCGACGGGGGACCGGGCCTCCGGACCGGGCTGCAGGCGTTGCTGGACGTGGACGAGGTCTCCATCGTGGCCGCTCCCGGTGCGGCGACCCCGGCGGTGCAGGCGGCGATGATCGCCCACTGCGCCGGTGCCGGGGACCGGATGGCGATCCTCGACCCGGCTGCGGCGACCGACGACGTCGGCGACATCCTGGCCCAGCGCGGCACCCTGGCCAGCGACGACGGGTTCGCCGCCCTGTATTTCCCGTGGCTCGAGGCCTCCCCGACGGGTACGACCATGACCCTCCCGCCCAGTGGGTTCGTGGCCGGGGTCTTCAGCGCCACCGAGGCCGACGCCTCCCCCGTCGGGGTGATCGCCACCGCTACGGGCGTGGCCTACCCGGTGACCGACGCGGAGCAGGACCAGTTGAACCCCGAGGGCATCAACGCCATCCGCGACCTGTCGGGCATCCGCATCTGGGGCGCCCGCACCCTCGCCACAGGACCGGAATGGAGGTACGTCGCGGTGCGGCGCATGGCGCTGTGCATCGAGGAATCGATCCAGGAGGGGACCGCCTGGTGCCTGGCCCAACCCAACGAGCCGGCCACCTGGTTCGCCCTGGAAGGCGAACTGGAGGTGTTCCTGCACGGCCTGTTCCTGGCGGGCTGGTTCCAGGGCACGACGGCCGAGGAGGCCTATTTCGCGCGCTGCGACGCCACGACCATGACCGCGGTGGACATCGCCGAGGGCCGCACCGTCATGCTGGCGGCCTTCGCGCCCCTCGTGCCGGCCGAGTTCGTGGTGCTGCGCATCGTGCAGCAGCGGGCGGATCTGTCGGCGGTGGCGGGCATCCGCCCGGGCGGGCCGACCCTGCATCCGGCCTCGCCGAACCCGTTCAACCCCCGGACGACCGTCGGCTACGAGCTGGAGGCCGCCGGCAGGATGTCGCTGGCGATCTACGACCTGTCCGGCCGCTTGGTGCGCACATTGCTCGAGGGCTGGTGCCCCGCGGGCCCCCACTCCCTGAGCTGGGACGGGACCGGGAGCTCCGGCCAGGCCGTGGCGTCAGGGACGTATCTGCTGCACCTCGAGACCTCCGTGGGCGGCGCGAGCGCAAAGCTGATGCTGGTCCGGTGAGTCCGCCGACCTAGATCCCCGACCCGGGGCCCGGCCTGCGCCCGGTCTTCTTCCTGCGGATCGAAAACCCGAAGTGATCGATGGCCGGCCCCAGCGGGAAGTAGTGCCCCAGGCCGTAGGCGATCAGCCCCGCCCGGTCGACCCGGAACTTCCCCTCGGCGTCGATCAGTTCGGCCGTGACCTGGACCGCGACGACCTGGGCCAGGAACAGGTGGTGGCTGCCCAGCTCCAGGCACCGGGTCACCCGGCATTCGATGTTGACCGGGCACTCGGCGATGATGGGGCAGGCCACCTTGCCGGCCGGGGCGGCGGTCAGGCCGCACTCGGTGAACTTGTCGTGCTCGCGCCCGGAGACCACGCCGCACCAGTCGGTGATCCGGGTCTGGGCGACCGAGGGCAGGTTGACCACGAACTCCCCGCCGGCGGCGATGATGGCGTAGGAATAGCGTTCCGGCCGCACGGAGATCGAGAGCAGGGGCGGATCGCTGCAGACGGTGCCGGTCCAGGCGATGGTGATGATGTTGGGCCGGAAGTCCGCCGTGCCCCCGCAGCTGACCAGCACCACGGGCACCGGGGCCAGGACGTTGCCCGGCTTCCAGGATTCCTTGGCGATGGGCCCCGTGGCCGGCCTGGCGTCGGTATGCGGGGGCTGGAACGGCCTCTTCCTGGTCATGGACGGACCATACCATACCTCCTACGCGGTAGCCTCCTCGATCGCCGCGACGATCGCCCGGGCGTCGATGCCCTCGAACCCGAGCAGCTGGTCCGGTTTGCCGCTGCGGGGCTTGCGGGTGACCGCCAGCAGTCGGACCGGAGCCCGCCCGCCCACGGCCGCCGCGACCGCCTCGCCCAGGCCGCCGGCCGGGGCGTGGTCCTCGACCGTCACCAAAAGGCCGGTGTCGTCCGCCGCTTCGAGCAGGGTCTTTTCGTCCAGCGGCTTGACGCTGTAAAGGTCGATGACCCGCACGGCGAAGCCGCGCTTCTGCAGGATCCCGTAGGCGGCCAGGGCCTCGGGCACGGTCACGCCGGCCGCCACGATCGTAGCTTCGTCCTCGCTGCTGCGGCGCAGCACCTTGCAGCCGCCCACCGCGAACTCGTCCTGCGGCCCGTAGATGACGGGGGTGCCGCTGCGGTGGGTGCGCAGGTAGACGATGCCCCCGGTGCGCGCGGCCGCCTCGACCAGGCGCTCGGTCGCCACCGCATCGGCGGGATACAGCACCGTCGAGTCGACGATGGTGCGGAACATGGCGATGTCCTCGAGCCCCATCTGCGAGGGCCCGTCCTCGCCGATGGACACGCCCGCGTGCGAGCCGCAGAAGACGATGTCCACGTCCGAGTAGCGGGCCATGCGGATCTGGTCGAAGGCCCGGGTCAGGAAGGCCGCGAAGCTGGAGACGAAAGGCTTGTGGCCGCGTCGGGCCAGTCCGGTGGCCACCCCCACCATGTTCTGCTCGGCGACGTACATCTCCAGGAAGCGGTCGGGGTGCTTCTGCTTGAAATACTCCGCCCGGGTCGAGTTGCCGACCTCGGCGTCCAGGCTGACGATCAGCGGCCAGCGCGGGTAGATGCGGTTCAGGGCGTGGCCATAGGCATCGCGCGTGGCGATCTCGTCGCCGAGCTCGTACCCGGGCCAGTCCGCCAGGTCGGCCGCGTCGGGCCGGTCCGGCCGGCGGTCCACGGGTGCCGCCAACTCGCCGCGCACGTCCTCGTCCACCTCGCCGATCGCCTCGAGGGCGCGGGCCAGCTGATCCTGGTTCAGGGTCTTGCCGTGCCAGCCGTCCTGGTCCTCGATCTCGGGCACCCCCTTGCCCTTGACCGTCGAGGCGATGATCAGCGTCGGCCTGTCCGTGGTGGCGGTCGCCTCGGCGAAGGCCTTGCCGGCGGCCTGCAGGTCGTGCCCGTCCTGCAGGGTGATCGCGTGCCAGCCGAAGGCCTCGGCCTTGCGCGCGTAGGCGCCGAGGTCGCGGCCGGACATGGTCTCGCCCCGTTGTCCCAGGCGGTTGACGTCGAGCACGCCCACGAGGTTGTCCAGCCCGTAGTGGGCGGCGATCGCCATGGCCTCCCACTGGGAGCCCTCGGCCATCTCGCTGTCGCCCAGCAGCACGTAGGTGCGGTAGGACAGATCGTCCAGTTTGCGCGCCGCCAGCGCCATGCCCACGCCGACGGACAGGCCCTGGCCCAGCGACCCGGTCGCCGCCTCGGTGTAGGGGAACCGCAGCGTGGGGTGGCCCTCGAGCGCCGAGTCGAAGTCGCGGTAGGTCATCATCTGTTCGGGCGTGACCTTGCCGGCGGCCAGCCACAGGGCGTAGAACAGGGGTGAGGCGTGGCCCTTGGAGAAGATCAGCCGGTCGTTGTTGGGATGCTCGGGCCGGTCGGCGTCGTAGCGGAAGTGGCCGTCGAACATCAGGGCCGTCATCAGTTCGACCGCCGAGAGCGAGGACGTGGGATGGCCGGAGCCGGCCCTGGTCGTCGCCTCCAGGATCCGTCTGCGGATCAGGCGGGTGAGCATCTCGAGCTTGCTGCGGTCGGGCATGGCCGTCCTTCCTGGTTGGCACAGCCGTGGGCCGCGCCCCATCGCGTTGTCTCCGCGCGGCTTAGCGCCGCGCCTCAAGGGCCGGTGCGGGCGTCGATGCGTGCGGCGAGGATGAAGTCGTTCTCGGTCAGGCCGTTGATCTTGTGGGTCCAGATCGTCACCTCGGCCTCGCCGTAGGTCAGGCGGATGTCCGGGTGGTGGTCCTGGGCCTCGGCCTCGGCGCCTACCTCGTTGGTGAACGACAGGGCGTCCTTGAAGTCGTCGAACTCCCAGGCGCGGACAAGGTGGTGGTTGTCCTCCACGCGCCAGTC
>JBHEPC010000313.1:0-6906 GCA_046260475.1 Candidatus Krumholzibacteriia bacterium
CCTGAGGCCAGCCCGGCGCGGGTCGACTATTCCGCAAGCTGTCCTTGGTCCGCTAGGCCGAGGGCTACTCGGAGGCCGCTTCGTAGTCGGCCCACACGGCCGCTTGCCGGCCCGGGGCGGGATCGCTCCAGCGCCGGGCCAGCCCGGCCATGGCCCGGGCCAGCGGCCGCCCGTGGGGGGCGATGGTCCCGGCGCGGAAATCCATCTCGCCGAAGATGAACCGGCCTTCGCGGCCGATGCTGTTGCCCACGCCCAGCAGCCGGCCGCCGCCCCGGGCCACAGCCAGGCCGACGGTAGCCGAGTCGTCGAGCTTGCCACCCAGCAACGAATCGAGCCAGCCGTCCACGTCCAGCACGGTCCAGCCGGTGACGATCTCGAAGACCACCAGGCCCTCGACCCCGCTGCGTCGCGTGCCGCCACCGGAGCGGACGTCCACCGCCCAGGTGCCCGCCCGCCACTCCCGGGCCACCAGGGGGCTGCCGAAGCTCAGGGTGCCGGGGTGGTAGCCCAGGATGGCGTAGGGCATGGGCATCTCCAGCCGCGGGGCCGCGAGCTCGACCACCACCCGGCGGTCGCAGACCAGCCCGTCCCTGATCGTCTGCGCCGAGTCGGGCAGGGCCTCCCGCCGCACGGACACCAGCTTGTCCAGGGGGAAGTCCGACGGGTGGTCCCAGGCGTCGGCGAAGGCCTGCACGTCCGCCGGGGTCCAGGCGCCCAGGCTGTCGGCTTCGACGAGGGAGAAGATCCAGGCGAACACCGGTTCCTTGACCTGGGCGCGCAGGAAGGCGTCGTCCGGCACCAGGCCCCAGGGGCCGGCGTCCGCGGCGGCGGGGGCCAGGGCGGCCGCCAGCAGCAGCGGCCAGAGCAGGGCGGTGCGGCGGGTCATCGTGGCGCTCCCGGGTCAGGGTCCGTCCGGAAGATAGGCCGCCGGCCGGGCGGGAGCCAGCCCGGCGGCCGGCGGCAAGAAAATTGACCGCTCAAGCCCCGGGCGCATTTATCCGATTGACACTGCGGCGCGTGGCCTTACCTTAACGCGCACCTACGCAGGTGCCGTCTCCGGGAATCATCCTGGAACGGCCCGGCGCGGGCACCCTCGGCCTCAACGAAGGAGGTCGCAAGTGCGCGCGTACCCAGAACCGGGGAGCATGCCTGAGGCGCGGTTCCCCCACCTGCACAAGGAGGTCGATGCGGAGCAATCCGACGACCCTCCGTCCCTGACGGTCCCGGCACCCGAACCCGAGTTGCCCGAACCATTCCCCGACTACTTCCTGCAGAAACGGCTGCCGTCCAGCAGTCCCCGCACCCTCGCTTTCCGCCGGCGCCATTTCGCCGGCGTTTCCGCACGGGACTGGAACGACTGGCACTGGCAGATGCGCAACCGTGTCCGCACCCTCGACCGCCTGGAGTGGATGATCGAGCTGACGGACGCGGAGCGGGCCGCCCTTGCCGGTCACGGCGAGCTGCTGCCCATGGCCATCACCCCCTACTACATGAGCCTGCTGGACCCGACCGACCCGCAGCAGCCCCTGCGCCGCACCATGATCCCGGTGCACCAGGAGTTCCTGCGCACGCCGGGCGAGGCGGACGATCCGTTGGGCGAGGAGGAGCACAGCCCCGCGCCGGGGCTCGTGCACCGCTACCCCGACCGGGTGCTGTTCCTGGTGCACGACCACTGCGCCGCCTACTGCCGCTACTGCACGCGCTCGCGGGTGGTGGGGCAGGGCGAACTGCAGCCCAACAAGGCGCGGCTGGAGGAGGGCCTGGCCTACATCCGGCGCACGCCGCAGATCCGGGACGTGCTGCTGTCGGGCGGCGACCCCTTGACCCTGTCGGACGACAAACTGGACTGGCTGCTGGGCGAGCTGCGGGCCATCCCGCACGTGCAGTTCGTGCGCATCGGCACCATGGTGCCGGTGGTGATGCCCCAGCGCATCACGCCGGCCCTGGTGAAGATGCTGCGGCGGCACCACCCGCTGTGGCTGAGCATCCACTTCACCCACCCGGACGAGTGCACGCCCGAGGTGGTGCGCGCCTGCCGGCGCCTGGCCGACGGCGGCCTGCCCCTGGGTTCGCAGACGGTGCTGCTCAAGGGCGTCAACGACAGCGTGCCGGTGCTGCGCGACCTGCTGCACCGGGAGCTGATGATGCGGGTGCGGCCCTACTACCTGTACCAGTGCGACCCCATCAGCGGCTCGGCCCACTTCCGCACCTCGGTCGAGGACGGGCTGGAGCTGATCCGCGGGCTGCGCGGGCACACCACCGGCTACGCGGTGCCGACCTACGTCATCGACGCCCCGGGCGGCGGCGGGAAGATCCCCCTGCAGCCCGAGTCGGTGCTGGGCCGCGACGGCGACGACCTGCTGCTGCGCAGCTACGCCGGCACCGTCCACCGCTATCCGGACCCGCTGCGGGGCGGGACGGCGCGCCTCGAGGAGGTCCGGCGATGAGGATCGGTCTGACCTACGACCTGCGGGACGACTACCTGGCCCTGGGCTACGGCGAGGAGGAGACCGCGGAGTTCGACCACCCGGCCACCATCGAGGCCATCGAGAGCGCGCTGCAGCGGCTGGGGCACACGACCGACCGCATCGGCCACGCCCGTGCCCTGGCGGCGCGCCTGGTGGCGGGCGGGCGCTGGGACCTGGTCTTCAACATCGCCGAGGGGCTGGCCGGCATCGGGCGCGAGGCCCAGGTGCCGGCCATGCTGGACGTGTACGGCGTTCCCTACACGTTCAGCGACCCCCTGGTGCTGGCCCTGACCCTGCACAAGGGCATGACCAAGCGCGTCCTGCGGGACGGCGGCATCCCCACGGCGGCCTTCGCCGAGGTGGCCTCGCCCGCCGACCTGGAGGGCCTGGACCTGCGGTTTCCCCTGTTCGCCAAGCCCCTGGCCGAAGGGACGGGCAAGGGCATCGACGCCCGCTCGGTGCTGCGGACCCGGGCCGAGCTGCACGCCCGCTGCCTGGACCTGCTGGAGCGTTACCGCCAGCCGGTGCTGGTGGAGCGCTACCTGCCCGGCCGCGAGTTCACCGTCGGCATCACCGGCACCGGGGACGCGGCCCGGATCGTCGGCACCATGGAGATCGAGCTGCTGGGTGCGGCCGAGGACGGCGCCTACACCTTCGCCAACAAGGAGGACTGGAAGCACCGGGTCGCCTACCGGCGGGGGGTGGCGGCCGCGGATCCGGCCGTGGCCAAGGCCGAGGCGATCGCCCTGGCGGCCTGGCGCCTGCTGGGTTGCCGCGACGGCGGGCGCCTGGACCTGCGCTGCGACGAGGCGGGCGAGCCCCAGCTGATCGAGCTCAATCCGCTGGCGGGGCTGCGGCCCGGCTACTCGGACCTGGCCCTGATCGCGGACTTCGAGGGGCTGCCCTACGACGAGCTCATCGGCCGGATCGTGGCTTCGGCGACCGAGCGCCTGGGGGACCTGTGCCCCGCCGGGGAGGGTCTCGACCATGCGCGTGGCGCTACTGCATAACGCGGTCGCCGCCGACGCCGCCGCCGACGAGGCCGACGTCCTGGTCCAGGCCGAGGCGGTGGCCGCCGCCTTGACCGCCGCCGGCCACGCCGTCGGGGTCGTGCCCTGCGGGCTGGACCTGGCCGCCCTGGCGGCCCGCCTGGACGCCGAGAGGCCCGACGCCGCCTTCAACCTCGTCGAGGGGCTGCAGGGGCAGGGGCGGCTCATCGCCGTGGTGCCCTACCTGCTGGAGGCCCGGGGCCTGCCCCACGCGGGCTGCCCCGCCGACGCCATCCACCTGACCGGCCACAAGACCCTGGCCAAGCGCCTGCTGGTGCAGGCGGGCCTGCCCACGCCCGCCTGGCTGGAGCCGGGCGGCGGCGGCGAGGGCGGCGACCGCTGGATCGTCAAGTCGGTGTGGGAGGACGCGTCCCTGGGCATGGACGACGGCGCGGTCACGGCCGGCGGCGTGGCGGCGGCGCGGGCGCTGCTGACAGACCGGGCCGGCCGGCCCGGCGGGCCGTGGTTCGCCGAGGCCTTCGTCGAGGGGCGCGAGTTCAACCTCGCCCTGCTGGACGGGCCGACCGGACCGGTGGTGCTGCCGCCGGCGGAGATCCTGTTCCCCGACTTCCCGCCCGGCAAGCCGCGCATCGTGGGCTACGCCGCCAAGTGGGACCTGGAGTCCTTCGAATACGCCCACACCGTGCGGGACTTCCCCGCCGGCGCCGCAGACGAACCTCTGCTGGCGGAACTGGAGCGCCTGGCCCTGGCCTGCTGGCATCTTTTCGGCCTGCGCGGCTGGGCCCGGGTCGATTTCCGCGTGGACGAGGCCGACCGTCCGCTTATCCTGGAAGTCAACGCCAACCCCTGCCTGTCGCCCGACGCGGGCTTCGCTGCCGCGCTCGGCCAGGCCGGGCTCGGCTATGGCGAGGCCATGGCCCGCATCCTGGCCACCGCCGGCTGAGCCGGCGCCGCAGGAAGGTGCCCCGTGTTCCGCATCCGCCGCATCCACGACGACGCCCTGCCGGTCAACCGCGAGGCCATCCGCCAGGTCAAGGCCATCCTCAAGGAGCAGTTCGCCGAGGCGCCCAAGCGGGACATCGACGGGCTGATCCAGAAGCTGCGCGACCCCATGGCCCAGCGCTTCCGCGCGCTGCTCTACGTGGCCGAGCGCCGCGACGGGCAGGTGCAGGGCTTCGCCCTGGTGCTGCTGGAGCCGCAGCTGCGCATGGCGTTCCTGGACTACATCGCCTCGAGCGCGCGCCTGTCCAGCCGCGGCATCGGTGGCGCCCTGTACCAGCGCGTGCGCGAGGAGGCGACCGAGCTGGGGGTCCGCGCCCTGTTCTTCGAGTGCCTGCCCGACGACCCCGAGGCGTGCAGGAACCCCGCGCTGCTGGCGGGCAACCGCGCCCGCCTGCGCTTCTACGAGGGCTACGGCGCCCGCCCGGCGGTGAACAACGAGTACCACGCGCCGCTGGACGAGGGCTCGGATTGCATGCCCTGGCTGGTGATCGACGACCTGGGCAGCGGCCGGCCGCTGCGGCGGCGCTTCGTGCAGGCGGCCGTGCGGGCCATCCTCGAGCGCAAGTATGCGCACCTGTGTCCGCCCGCGTACGTGGAGAAGGTGGTCAGCTCCTTCGGGGACGACCCGGTCAAGCTGCGCGAGCCGCGCTACGTGAAGGCCGAGAAGGCCGTGGCGCCGGCGGTGCCGCCGGCGGTGCCGGTCGAGCGCATCGCCCTGTTCGTCAACGACAAGCACGACATCCACCACGTCAGCGACCGCGGCTACGTGGAGGCGCCGGTGCGGATCGCCCGCATCATGGCCGAGCTGGACAAGACCGACATCTGCGAGCGGCTGCCCGCGCGCACCCGCTCCCTGGAGCCGGTGAGGCAGGTGCACGCCCGGGACCTGGTGGCCTACATGCGCAAGATCTGCCTGGGCCTGCCGCCGGGGAAATCGGTCTACCCGTACGTGTTCCCGATCCGCAACCCGGACCGCCCGCCGTCGGACCTGGCCGTCACCGCGGGCTACTTCTGCATCGACACCTTCACGCCCCTGAACCGCAACGCCTTTTTGGCGGCGCGGGGGGCCGTCGAGTGCGCGCTGGCCGGGGCCGAAGCCATCGCCAGGGGCAGGCGCCTGGCCTACGCCCTGGTGCGCCCGCCGGGGCACCACGCCGAGTACCGGGTCTTCGGCGGCTTCTGCTACTTCAACAACGCGGCCATCGCCGCCCACGAGCTGGCGCGCCTGGGCCGGGTCGCGATCCTGGACCTGGACTACCACCACGGCAACGGCCAGCAGGACATCTTCTACGCCCGGGGCGACGTGCTGACGGTCTCGATCCACGGCAACCCGCGCTTCGCCTACCCCTACTTCTCGGGCTTCGCCGACGAGCAGGGCGAGGGCGCCGGTCTGGGCTACAACCTGAACCTGCCCCTGCCCGAGAAGGTGGACGGACCGCGTTACCGGGAGGCCCTGGGCCAGGCGCTGCGCCGCATCAAGAGCTTCGACCCGGCGGTGCTGGTGGTGGCCCTGGGCCTGGACACGGCCAAGGGCGACCCCACCGGCACCTGGAGCCTGACCGCCGACGACCTGCTGGATAACGGGCGCCGCGTCGGCGCCCTGGGCCTGCCGACCCTGGTGGTGCAGGAGGGCGGCTACCGCACCCGCACCCTGGGCCGCAACGCGCGGGCCTTCTGCGAGGGCCTGCACAAGGGAGCACGCACGCCATGACCACCCGGAGCGGGGACATCATCTTCCGGGAGGACGTCCGGCCCGGCGACGTGGCGGCCGTGCGCGGCGTGGTGGCTGCGACGGGGTTCTTCTCGGCGGACGAGGTGGCGATCGCGGCCGAGCTGGTGGCCGAGCGCCTGCAGAAGGGGCCGGACAGCGGCTACGAGTTCATCTTCGCCGACCGCGGCGACGAACTGCTCGGCTACTCCTGCTACGGGCCGATCCCCTGCAGCACCGTCAGCTGGGACCTGTACTGGATCGCCGTGGCGCCGTCCACGCAAGGCAGCGGGCTGGGCCGGCGCATCCTGGCGCTGACCGAGGCCCGCATCGCCGCCGCCGGCGGCACCGCCTGCTACGCCGAGACCAGCGGCCGGCCCCAGTACGCCTCGACCCGGGCCTTCTACGACCGCACGGGCTACGCCACCGGCGCGGTGTTCGCGGACTTCTACGGCCCGGGCGACGCCAAATACGTGTTCGTTAAGCGGTTGGGCGTTCCGGGCGCCGCCCCTGGACGCGCCTGAGCACGGACCTGACGATGGCGCCTACCCGGTAACGGCGAGCCAGCCGCAAACAATGCTAATTTGATATATAAACTCAATATTTTACTATTCATGCCGATAAGAGGGAGGAACCCGCCGTGGGGCCAATCCGGCCGCGGCGGCGGGCCGCTCTCCGCCGAAGGAGCCCCGGGCCGTGGGTCTGCGCATCACCACCA
>JBHEPC010000319.1:0-6200 GCA_046260475.1 Candidatus Krumholzibacteriia bacterium
GCTGAGGACGCCGGCGCGGGCCCGCCGGGCCGCTCCGGCCGCCGGCGCCGTCCCGGGCGCGGCGGCTCAGGCCGCGGCGCCGGCGACGAGGCCGACCGGCCGGCACCGGCCGGCGAGGCGCCCGCGCCCCGCCGGTCGCGCGAGCGCGGCCCCCGCACCGCCCCGGACGAGGACCTGGTGGTGGTGCGCTTCAAGGGTCAGCGCAAGGGCTACTACCACAACCGGTCCCAGGTCGCGCTGAGCGCCGGCCAGTACTGCCTGGTGGAGGCGGACCGCGGCCGGGACCTGGGCCGCGTCACCTACGTGGGCCGCGGCCCCGCCGCCTGGTGGGCCCAGGCCGAGCGCCAGGGCGTGCTGGCGGCCGCGTCGCCGACGGATCTGGCCCGCCTGCAGGAGAGCCGCGGCGACGAGTGGGGCTTCCGGGACCTGGCCGCCGGGAAGATCGCGGCCCGCGGCCTGGAGATGACCCTGGTGGGCGTCGAGCGCCAGTTCGACCACCGCAAGATCACCTTCTACTTCACCGCCGAGCAGCGCGTCGACTTCCGCGAGCTGGTGCGGGACCTGGCCGCGGTCTTCCGCACCCGCATCGAGCTGCGGCAGATCGGCGTGCGCGACGAGGCCCGCCACAAGGGCGGCCTGGGGGTGTGCGGCCGCGAGTTCTGCTGCTCGTCCTTCATGCACGAGTTCCTGCCGGTGACCCTGAAGATGGCCAAGGTCCAGCAGCTGCCCCTGAACCCGGGCAAGCTGTCCGGGCCCTGCGGCCGCCTGCGCTGCTGCCTGACCTTCGAGCACGAGGTCTACCAGGACCTGCGCCGCAGCCTGCCCCGCGTCGGCGCCCGCGTGGCCACGCCCCGGGGCGAGGGCACCGTGCGCAAGCTGGACCTGCTGCGCGAGTCGGTGGCGGTGGCGCTGCCGGACCAGGCCGGCCTGGTGCCGTTCCGGCTCGCGGACCTGGCCTGGGAAGGCGACCAGGAGCTGCCGGCGCCCAGGCCCGGGGACCCGCGCCGGGACGGCTGCGCCGGCGGCGGCTGCGGCGGCTGCGGCGCAGCGCAGGGCGACGACCCGGACGGCGACGGGGGCGGCGAGTGATCGACAGCCACTGCCATCTGAATCGCCCCGAGTTCGTCCCGGACCGGCCGCAGGTGCTGGCGGCGGCGGCCGCCGCCGGCGTCGGCGGCTTCCTCAACGTGGGCTACGACCCGGCCACCAGCGGCGAATCGGTGGCCCTGGCCGCAAGCGACCCGCGCATCCTGGCCACCGTGGGCATCCACCCCCACGACGCGGCGCTGCTGGCGGCGCCGGACGGCACGCCCCTGCCCGGGGCCGGGGACCTGCTGGACCGGTTGCAGGAGCTGGCGGCCCACCCGCGGACCGTCGCCATCGGCGAGATCGGCCTGGATTACTTCCGCGACCTCTCGCCCCGGCCGGCCCAGCGCACGGCCCTGGCCCTGCAGCTGCAATTGGCCGTGCGGCTGGACCTGCCGGTGGTGCTGCACGTCCGCGACGCCTGGCAGGAGATCCTCGGCCTGGTGGACGAGCTGGGCCTGCCCCCGCGGCGGGGCGTGCTGCACGCCTTCGCCGGCGACGCCCGTGCGGTGGCGTGGGCCAAGGAGCGCGGCTTTCTGCTGGGCATCGGCGGCCCGGTGACCTATAAGAACAGCACGCTGCCGGAGCTGGTCCGGCAGGCGGGGCCGGACCTGCTGCTGCTGGAGACGGACGCGCCCTGGCTGCCGCCCGTGCCCCACCGGGGCGGGCGCAACGAGCCGGCCTACCTGGCGCTCACCTGCGCCCGGGTGGCCGAGCTGCTGGCGCTGGCGCCGGCCGAACTGGCGGCGCGCACCAGCGCCAACTTCCGGGCCCTGTTCGGGGTGGAGGACGGCTTTGGCGCCTGAGGGACGGGGCGGCGGCCGGGACAGCCAGCTGACGGTGCTCAAGCGCCACGGCATCCGCCCGGTCAAGCGCCGCGGCCAGAATTTCCTGGTGGACGGGAACTTGGCCCGGGCGATCGCCTTCGATGTCCTGGCCCTGGGCGACCGCGTCCTGGAACTGGGCGCCGGCGGCGGCGCCCTGACCACGCCCCTGCTGGACGGGGGCGCCCGGGTCACCGCGGTCGAGGTGGACCGCCACCTGTGCGCGCTGCTCGCGGCGGAACTGGGCGCCGAACCCGGCTTCACCCTGCTGGAGGCGGACCTGGCCCGGCTGGACTGGGCGGACCTGGTCGAGCGGACGGGCCCGCGGCCGGTGGTCGCGGGGAATCTGCCCTATGTGCTGACCAGCACGGTGCTGTTCGCCCTGGCCGGGCTGCACGACCGGGTGGCCGGCGGCGTGTTCATGGTCCAGCGTGAGGTGGCCGAGCGCATCACCGCCGCGCCCGGCGGCCGCGATTACGGCGTGCTGGCGGTGGTGCTGGGCGCGGTCTTTGCTGCCGAGACCGTGCGCCCGGTGCCGGCGGACGTGTTCTGGCCCCGGCCGACGGTGGCCTCGGCGGTGGTGCGGCTGGTGCCGCGGGCGGCCTGGCCGGCCGCGGAGCTGGCCGCCTTCACGCAGACGGTCAAGACGCTGTTCGGGCAGCGGCGCAAGAAGTTGGGCACGCTGCTGAGGACGCACTACGAGCTGGACGCGGCGCAGCTGGCCCGGGTGGCGGCCGCCGCCGCGGTGGATCCGCAACTGAGGCCCGAGCAGCTGGACGGCGCCGCCTGGCGGCGCCTGGCGGCGGTCCTGGGCCGCAGGGAGGGCGCGTGAGCATCGGTTTCCGCCTGGCCACCGCCGTGGTCTGCGCGGCCCTCCTGGGGGGCGGCGCGCCCGTCCGCGCCCAGGACACGGCCCCCGCCGACACCACCGCCGCAGCCGCCGACACCACGGCCGCCCCGCGCGCTGCCGACGGCTCCGCGCCGACGGGATTGGGGGCCGCCGCGGCCGCCCTGGCCGCCGGCGGCGCGGGCACCGGGGCCACGGGCACCCTGGACGGGCCCCTCTTCGCCTCGGTGCTGAACAGCCCCAAGGGCGGCGTCAAAGCCTCCGTGCAGCAGTACCAGTACTATGGCGAGTGGCTGACCGCGGTCGGCATGCGCGGCGGCGCCAGCCTCGAGAACAAGGCGGGCTGGTCCTGGGCCGAGTACCGCAAGCAGGACAAGACCATCGAGAAGCGCGAGGACTTCTTCACCTGGAACGCCGGCAGCCTGTTGCCGTTGACGACCACGGTTACGGGCACCTGGGACTGGTCCGAGGACCGGACCGTCAACGCCACCGGCTTCGAGAACCTGGCCAAGCGCGACTACAAGCGCGGCTCCCTCAGCCTGTCCAAGACCCGGTACCGCACCGGCGACGTGGTCCACACCTTCCGCGGCACCGGCAGCGTGGAC
Source organism: Candidatus Krumholzibacteriia bacterium (assembly GCA_046260475.1). Classification (GTDB taxonomy): domain Bacteria; phylum Krumholzibacteriota; class Krumholzibacteriia; order LZORAL124-64-63; family LZORAL124-64-63; genus JACZKN01. The sequence continues at coordinate 3,363 of JBHEPC010000319.1, forward strand.
GACCAGCGCAGCAGAACCCAGAACCAGCGCAACGATTTCACCGAGGGCACGGGCTCGGTCGGCCTGCAGTCCGGCTGGGAGGTGGCCCCGGGCGTGGTGCTGGCCGGCCGCGCCTACGCCGCGAAGACCGCCGGCACCCGCAGCCTGGGCGAGCGGGACGCGTCCTCGTCCGCCGACGCCGACACCCTGGGCGCGGGCGCCTACTACGACCGCGGCTGGGCCGTCGGCCGGTTGCACGTCTCCCGGACCGACTTCGACAAGCGCTACCTGGACTACCGCCGCAACGCCAACGGCCTGGTGGACACCTCGGGCTACGACGAGGACCGGAAGATCGTCTCGGAGCTGGAGACCAAGGACGCCCTGACCGTCGAGTTCGAGAACACGCTCTACCTGGGCCGCGTGATGCTGGACCTGAGCCTCTCGCGAGCCAGCGAGGACCTCGAGTACGCCGCCAGCGGCAAGGGCCTGACCGAGAAGCAGGACGACCGGGCGGGCGCCGTGCTGAGCTTCGCCGCCGGGCGCGACTCGTTCGCCCTGGACTACGCCTGGCAGTACCGCTGGGACGACCAGCGCTACAAGAACGCCACCACCTTCCGCGGCCGGCAGTACACCAAGAGCCGCGACTTCGGCCTGGCCTGGTACCGCACCCTGTTCCGCGCCACTCAGCTGTCCCTCAAGGCCGGCCAGGGCCTGAACCAGGAGATCGCCCAGAACGGGCACAACGACAACGACAAGGACCGCCTGCAGTCGGACCTGAACCTGAAGATCGAGCGCACCTGGCGCGGCTTCCGCACCCAGATGGCCTTCGACTACCGGCAGCTGAAGGACGTCTCGATCCGCGAGTCGCGCTCGTCCAACAACAACGTCAAGGACAGCTACGCCGTGGCGCCGGGCTACACCTGGGACGTGGACTCCTGGCTGCGCCTGACCCAGAGCTACCGCCTGGACATCCAGTACACGGACTACGTCTTCTCGGACCTCGAGACGGTCAGCCGCAACGACGACTACAACAAGCGCGGCAACCTGGCCACCCAGGTGGGGGTCCAGGCCGGCGAGCGCCTCGAGCTGACCGCCAAGCACGACTACAACAAGCGCTTCAACGCCACCAAGACCGGCACCGACGCCGCGGGCGGCGCCAGCTACTTCAAGGACAAGATCGTCACGACCAACAAGCTGGACCTGCGCCTGAACTACCTGGCCGCGCCCGGCGTGGTGCTGGAGGCGGCCACCTACCGGCAGAAGGACATCACCGACAGCTTCGGCCGCACCAACCGCCGCACCGTCCAGTTCTCGGGCGAGGTCTGGGTGGGCGCCCAGATCACCCGCAAATGGGGCAAGGACAGTCCGCTGGAACTTTTTGCCATGGTGCGGAAGTTCAATGCGTACGGCCCCAGCGTCACCGAGACCAGCGCCGACTACTGGGACGCCGACATCTGGCTGAAATGGAGCTTCTAGGATGAGGGGACGATTCCCGCGGGCCGTCTTGGCCGCGGTCCTGGCGCTGGTCGCCCTGGCCGCCGGGCCGGGCTGCATCTTCGACCCGCGCGAGCCCGAGCCCCCCAGCACCGGCTCGCCGGTCGTGTACCTGCCCCAGACCTCGGCGGCCAACGTCTGGGCCAACCTCGAACGCAGCCTCGAGGCGGGGCACGCGCCGGGCTGGGAGGACAACGTCAATCCCGAGACGTTCGTCTACGAACCGGACTCCGAGGCCCAGACCCTTTTCCCGGGGGCCTTCATCGGCTGGGACCGGGCCCGGGAGGTGGACTTCATCAACAACTTCTACAATACCGGGGTCACCATCGAGGCCCAGCTCAAGGACGACGGGTTCACCCCGCCCCAGGATGCCGGCGGCGAAAGCGTATGGGAAGGCGTCATCTACGACATCATCGTCACCAACCCGGCCGACAACTCGACCACCCGCTACCGGGCTTCGGCGATCATAACCTTTTCGGTCGAGGGGAATTTTTGGTATATTAGTCGGTGGAGAGACCAGCAGGGGGAAAGCAACCCCGACAACCCTGGCCAACTTCTGTCCTCGATGGGGGTCCTGCGCGGAACGTTTGCTAGCAAATAATCCCTTGATTTGCTGAGATCATGGCCGATCACGGCCGAAGAGGCGCGGGCTCCGATTTTGACCATCTCCCGTCACCCCGGATGATCCGGAGCGGGGCCCCGATGCGGTTGGAGGAATCCGATATGCCTACGAAGCGCATCCTGATGCTGCTGGCGACGATCCTGCTGGTCCTGCCGGCGGGGGGTATCTTCTCGCCCGACGACGATGACAAACCCGTCGACACCGGAACGGGTGACCTGCCGTTCCCCAACTCGCCGGCGGTGCTGATGGCCAACTTCCAGAAGGTCTACGAGGAACGGGACATCGACGGCTACCGCGCGGTCATCGACCCGGAGTTCAGGATCTACCTGAGCCAGGCGACCATCGATGAGTTCGGAATCCCGGACGGCTACTTCGACTACGACGAGGAAGTGCTCATCGCCGAGCGCATGTTCTCGGGCAGCCCGTTCATCCGCCAAAACGGCGCGATCACCCCGGGCATCACCCGGATCCAGTTCGACTACTTCCAGCCCGAGACCACCTGGGAGGTCTCGCCGGCGGACGACCGCATCCCCAACGCCCTGCGCGCCCAGTACCGGGTGAACTTCACCATCGAGCAGGGGAACGAGGGGCGGCTGAAGATCGAGGGCATCATCGAGTTCTACCTGCGCTCGGAGCAGGTGGAGCACCAGGGCCGCATGCAGGACCGCTTCTGGATGGTCGGGCAGGTGGACTACACCAACGACAACTAGGGCGCACCGGCGCGGCACGGCATCACGGCGGGG
>JBHEPC010000352.1:0-3056 GCA_046260475.1 Candidatus Krumholzibacteriia bacterium
TGAACTGGCTGATCGGCTGGACCAACGACCAGGCCGGGGCCAGCGCAGCCAATCCGGGCGGCTACGCGCCGGGGATGTGGATCTTCAGCGGGCTGGGATTCCTGGCCCTGTTCTTCGCCTTCATGCTGATGCGCGCCGAGAGGGGCCCGGGCGGGCACGGGCTGGACACGATCAAAGCCTGAACCGAAGCGAAATCCGGGCCGAGAAGGGACTTGGCGGATAGCGGATGGTTTTGATATGATATCCGCATGATCGTCCCCGCCAAGGCCGAGGTCACGCGCCTGCTGCGCGCCTGGAACCCGCAGGACCACGAGCGCCTGCTGGAGCTCCTGTATGCCGAGCTGCGCCGCACCGCCGGCCACCTGATGGCCCGCGAACGGGTCGAGCACACCCTGCAGCCCACCGCCCTGGTGCACGAGGCCTGGCTGCGCCTGGTGGACCAGGACACCGTCGCCTGGACCGACCGCGCCCACTTCCTGGGCATCGCCGCCCGCTGCATGCGCCAGGTGCTGGTGGACCACGCCCGCGGTCGCGCCGCCGCCAAGCGCGGCGGCGGCTGGGGCCAGGTCACCCTGGACGAGGGCCTGCTGGCGGGCGAGAGCCACCTGCTGGAGCTGTTGGCTTTGGACGATGCCCTGGCGAAGCTGGCCCGGCTCGACGCCCGTGCCGCCGAGGTGGCCGAGCGCCGCATCTTCGGCGGCATGACCATCGAGGAGATCGCCCACGACCTGGACGTCTCCCGCCGCACCATCGACGGCGACTGGGCCACGGCCCGCCTGTGGCTGACGCGCGAGATCGCCGGGGGCTGACCGTGGACGCCACCCGTTTCCGGCGCGTGAAGGAGGTCCTGCTCGGGGCCTTGGACCGTCCGCCGGCGGCGCGCGCCGCCTGGCTGGACGAGGCCTGCGCCGGCGACCCGGCCCTGCGCGCCGAGGTCGCGGACCTGCTGGTCCGCGATGACGCCCCCGCGCCGGTGGTCGAAAACGGCCTGGACGCCGCCCGCGCGGTGCAGGGCATGGCTGCGGGCGTGGTGCCCGACGCCGACCACGGGCCCGTGCCCGCGCGCATCGGCCCCTACCGCATCACCGGCGTGCTGGGCGAGGGCGGCATGGGCGTGGTCTACCACGGCCGCCAGGACGAGCCCATCGTGCGCGAGGTGGCGGTCAAGGTGCTGCGCCGCGGGTTGGACACCGCCCGCATCCTGGAGCGCTTCGCCTGGGAGCGCCAGTCCCTGGCCCGCATGGACCACCCTCACATCGCCCGCATCCTGGACGCCGGCACCGCCGCGGACGGCCGTCCCTTCGTGGTCCTGGAGCTGGTGGACGGCCTGCCGGTGACCCGCTGGTGCCGCGAACGCGGCGCGACCCTGGACCAGCGGCTGGACCTGATGATCAAGGTCTGCCGCGCAGTGCAGCACGCCCACGACCGCGGCGTCCTGCACCGCGACCTCAAGCCCGGCAACGTGCTGGTGCGGAGCATCGACGGCCAGGCCACGCCGGCGATCATCGACTTCGGCATCGCCAAGGCGCTGGAGGAGACGGAGGTCGAGCTGACCGTGGCCGGCCAGGTGGTGGGCACCCCGGCCTACATGAGCCCCGAGCAGCGGGCCGGCGACGCGGCCAACATCGACGTCCGCAGCGACGTCTACGCCCTCGGCGTGATGCTGTACGAGCTGCTGGCCGGGGTGCGCCCCGGCGGTGACACCGACGGCGCCACCACCGGCGGCCATGTTCCTACCCCCCGCCCCAGCCGGGCGGCGGCCGCGGCCGTGGACGAGCCCGTGCCCTGGCGCGGCCGCCTGCGCGGCGACCTGGACCGCATCTGCCTGATGGCCGTGCGCCCGGAGCCGGAACGGCGCTACGCCTCGGCCCAGGCCCTGGCCGACGACCTGCAGCGCTACCGCGAGGGGAGGCCGGTGGCGGCCACCCCGGACAGCGCGGGCTACCGCCTGCGCATGACCGCGCGCCGCCACCCGGTCCGGGTGGCGCTGGGCACGGCCGCGGCCGTGTTCGCGGTCGCCGGCATCGTCTTCCTGGGCTACCACGCCGACCGGCTGGGCCGCGAGCGGCAGCGGGCCCTGGCGGCGCAGCAACTGGCCCGCGAGGAGGCCGCCGCCGCGAACAGCATCGCCTCGTTCCTGGAAGGCCTGCTCACCGACATCGACCCGGAGCAGGGCCGCGGCGCCGAGGTCACCGCCGCCCAGCTGCTGGACGACGGCGCGCGGCGCCTGGCAACCGAGCTGCGGGACCAGCCGCTGGTGCGCGGCCGTCTGCTGCGCATCATGGGCCAGGCCCGCCACAGCATGGCCGAGCACGAGGCGGCGCTCGTGCTCCTGGACAGCAGCCTGGCGGCGTTCGCCCAGGTGCCCGACACCATGGCCACGGTGGGCGAGCGGGCGGTCGCGTACTCGATCCTGGGCATCACCAACTACGACCTGGGCAACTACACCCTGGCCGAGGCGCAGGACCGCCGCGCCCTGGCCCTGTCCCGGGCGGCGGGCCCCGAACCGACCGCCTTCGCGGCCGACCTGCTGGCGGCCATCGCCGCCAGCCTGCAGGCCCAGGGCGAGGTGGAGCGGGCGGCCGACCTGTTCCGCGAGGCGATCGTCGCCAGCGAGGGCCTGGGCCAAAAGGGGCTGGCCTCGGCGGCCTGGGCCCGCTCCAACCTGGGCTACATGCTCTACCAGCAGGGCCGCTACCGGGAGTGCGTGGACGAACTGACGCGGGCGCTGGACGTCCAGCGCCGGATCTTTCCCGACGACAGCATCGAGCTGGGGAACACCCTGAACAACCTGGGCGGGATCGAGCGGGTCCTGGGGCGCCGGGAGGCCAGCGAGCGCCACTTCGCCGAGGCCCTGGCGATGTACCGCGGCATCTACGGGACCGCGCACCCGGCCATCGCCCGCGGTATGATGCAGCTGGCGGCCCTGGACCTGGATTTCGGCGACACGACGCGCGCCGCCGACCTGGAGACCGCGCTGGCCATGAACCGGGAGATCCTGGGCGACGACCACGCCCACACCACCGGCAACGTGCTGGCGGTGGCGCGCCTGCGCC
>JBHEPC010000369.1:0-15781 GCA_046260475.1 Candidatus Krumholzibacteriia bacterium
TCTCGCGCTGCTCCCAGGGCGGGAGGCTGAGGCCTTCCTGCGGCCCGGGCTCGAAGTCGTTCTGGATCCCGTCGTTGTCTTGCAAGTCCCACTCCCCGGTGGAGGGTGTCCGGCGTGTCCGGCCGGTCCCGGTGGCGCGCCCGCTGCCCGGTCTTTACGGCGGATCCGCCCCGCGCGTTGCACTCTCCCGCCGCCAAGGTGCCACAAGGGGTGCCGGGCGACAAGCCCCGATCAGCCCCGGTCAGTCCCCGCGCAGCACGTCCTCGCCCTCGCTGCGGGCCACCACCACCGCGCCGCAGGAATCGCTCCAGACGTTGACCGCCGTGCGGCCCATGTCCAGCAGGGGGTCGATGGCCAGGATCAGGGCGATCCCCTCCAGGGGCAGGCCGACGGCCCCGAGCACGATGGACATCATCACCAGGCCCGCGGCGGGAATGCCGGCGGCGCCGATGCTGGCCAGCAGCGCCGTCAGCACCACCGTGAACTGGGCGCCGACCCCCAGCTCGATGCCGTAGGCCTGGGCGATGAACAGCGCGGCCACGCACTCGTACAGGGCCGTGCCGTCCATGTTGATGGTCGAGCCCAGGGGCAGCACGAAGCTGGTGACCCGGTTGCTGACCCCGGCGCCGTTCTCGATGCGGTCCATGGTCAACGGCAGGGTGGCCGAGCTGCTGCGGGTCGAGAACGCCGTCAAGAGGGCCGGCGCCATGATCCGGGCGTGGCGCAGGGCGGGCAGGCGGCCGACGACGGCCACCAGCAGGGGCAGGGTCACCGCGCCGTGGATCACCAGGGCGGCGGCCACGGTGGCTCCGTAGCGCAGCAGGGGCGCCAGGGCGTCGAAGCCGGCGGTGGCGGTGATCCGGGCCATCAGACCGAAGATGCCCAGCGGAGCGGTGGCGATCACCCAGCCGGTCACCTTCATCATCGCGCCGAAGAGGGCCTCGAAGAAGCCCGTCAGCAGGTCCCGCTGGGGGCCGGGCAGGCGGGCGACCGCCACGCCCAGCAGCACGCAGAAGAAGATCAGGGGCAGCAGCTGGCCCTCGGCCGCGGCGCCCACCGGGTTCTCCGGGATCATGCGCTGCAGGATGCCCACCAGGTCGCCCGCGCCCGTGCTCTCGAGTTCTTCCTGGACCGCGGGCCGCACCTCGCCCAGGCCCATGGCCGTGCCCGCCGGCTCGCCGCCGGACAGCCCCGGCTGCAGCAGGTTGACCAGCACCAAGCCGGTGACGATGGCCAGCAGGCTCGTGGTGACGTACCAGGCGAAGGTCTTGCCGAACAGCCGGCCCAGGCCGCGGCCGGCGCCGACGGAGGCCACGCCGCTGATGATCGACCCGGTGATCAGGGGCACGATCACCATGGTCAGGGCCCGCAGGAAGGTGGCGCCCAGGAAGTCGAACACGGCGTAGGGGCGCACCGGGCCGATGGTGTCGGCCGGGCCCCAGAGCAGGCCGGCGCCGACGCCCAGGGCGAGCGCGGCCAGGATCTGCCAGTGGAGGTCCTTGCGGTGGGTCATGGTGTCCTCGGGGTCGGGGTCCGGCGATTGGGCTGCAGTCTAGCGGGCGGCCCGGCAGGGCTCAAGGGAATAGGGGCCCCGTGGGCCGTGGCGGCGGCCACGAATGGTCTTATCCTGTGGGACAATCACGCACGCGGCCGCGGCCGCCAACCCGTCACGACCAACCGGGAGGGTTCCCGATGCACGACGCCGTGACCGAGCTGAAGGTCGGCATGCAGGTGCCGGACTTCACGCTGACCTGCTACGACCCGCAGGCCCACGACTTCACCAAGGTCTCCCTGGACGACCTGAAGCAGCAGGGCAAGTGGACGATCCTGTTCTTCTACCCCGCCGACTTCACCTTCGTCTGAGCGACCGAATTCGCTGCTCTGGCAGAGCAGCAGGATCGGTTCGAGAAGATGGGTGCCAAGCTGATCACCGTGTCCACGGACACCGAGTTCGTGCACCTGGCCTGGCAGCGCGACGAGAAGGAACTCGCGGACGTCAAGTACCTGATGGGGGCCGATCCCACCGGCAACCTGTCGCGGCTCTTCGGCGTGTACGATCCGGCGTCGGGCCTGGCCCTGCGCGGGACCTTCATCATCGCGCCCGACGGGACCCTCTTCAACGCCGAAGTGAACTTCTACAACATGGGCCGCAACATCGACGAGCTCATGCGGAAGTTCAAGGCCAACATCTACCTGAAGAAGAAGGCCAACGAGGGCTGCCCCTCCAAGTGGAAGGACGAGGGCGACGCCACCCTGCGCCCGGGCCCCGAGATGGTGGGCCGGGTGCACGAGGCGCTCAACGACTGAACCCACCGTCTTCCGCGTCCGCAACCGGCCCCGCCCCACGGCGGGGCCGGTCCGTCACTGGGGGCTGGCAATCGGCCCGGCCGGTGCTAGAATGGCCCGGTGACCCGCCACCAGCGTCCGGCCCGGCAGCACGGGCCGTCGTCGTGCCCCTCCCGGAGGAACCGTCCCATGCGCTTCCGCGTCGCCAGCACCGCCCCCGACCGCGTCCAGGCCGACCTGGTGGTCGTGCCCGTCTTCCAGCGCCAGGAGACTCCCGACCTGGCGCCCCTGTGGGCCGCGGCCGGCGGCGGCCGCCGCCGCGACCTGGCCGCGCTGGTCAAGGGCGCGGCGTTCACCGCCAAGGCCGAGTCCCTGCTGCCGTTGCCCGTGCCGGGCACCCGGGCGGGCTGGTTCCTGCTGGTGGGGCTGGGAACCCGGGAAAAGCTGGGTCTGGAGGGCATCCGCCGCTGCGCCGGCGCCGCCGCCCGCGAGGCCCGGCGCCTGCGGGCCGGACGGGTCGCCGTGGCGCTGGCCGACGCGGCCGACCTGGGCTTCGACGACCGGGCCGCAGCCCGCTGCTGGGCCGAGGGTGCCGGCATGGCCCTCTCCCCGGTGGGCGAGCTGAAGACCAGCCCGCGCCGCGACCGCGAGCCGGCCGTGCTGACCCTGCTGGCGGCGGCCGGCCGCGCCGGTGAACTGCGCGCCGGCCTGGCCGAGGCGGACGCCAACCTGGCCGGCTGCCTGGCGGCCCGGACCCTGGTCAACCTGCCGCCCAACCACCTGACCCCCAACAACCTGGCGGTCCGGGCGCGGCGCCTGGCCCGGGCCGAGGGCCTGCGCTGCACCGTGCTGGGGCCGGCCCAGCTGCGCAAGCTGGGCATGGGCGGCCTGCTGGGCGTGGGCCAGGGCTCGGCCAACCCGCCGCGGTTGATCGTCCTGGAACACCGGGCGCCGTCGGGGGCCAAGGCGCCGCGCATGGCCCTGGTGGGCAAGGGCATCACCTTCGACACCGGCGGCATCAGCCTCAAGCCCGGCCTGGGCATGGAGCTGATGAAGACGGACATGGGCGGGGCCGCAGCCGTGCTCGGGGCGGCGGTCATCGCCGCGCGGCGGCGCCTGGACGTGAACCTGCAGGTGATCGTGCCCACGGCCGAGAACATGCCCGACGGCAAGGCCATCCGCCCGTCGGACGTCATCACCATGGCCGACGGCAAGACCGTCGAGGTGCTGAACACCGACGCCGAGGGCCGCCTGATCCTGGCCGACGCCCTGTGGTACGCCCAGCGGCGCAAGCCCACGGTGGTCATCGACGCGGCCACGCTGACCGGCGCCTGCGTGGTGGCCCTGGGCAGCCACTTCGCGGGCGTGATGGGCAACAGCGGCGAGGTCATCGACGCCCTGCGCCAGGCCGGCGGCGAGACCCACGAGCGGGTCTGGCCCCTGCCGCTGGTGGACGAGCACAAGGAGGAGGTGGAGGGCACCTGGTCGGACCTGAAGAACCTGGGCAAGGGCCGCGAGGGCGGCGCCCTGAGCGCGGCGGGATTCCTGGCCCACTTCGTGGCCGACGACACGGCCTGGGCCCACCTGGACATCGCCGGGACGGTGTGGAGCGACAGCGCGACCCCCACCTGTCCCAAGGGGGCGACGGGTTTCGGCGCGAGGCTGATCGCCCGGGCGGTGGAGATCCTTGCCGGCTGAGGCCCTGGTCCCGGTGCCCCGCCGGGACGACCTGGGCGAGGGCTGCGTGCGCCGGCGCCACGCGGGCACGGCGGGGCTGTTTCTCAAGGGCGACCGGCAAAGGCTCGAGGTGTGATGAACGACGCCCAGCGGCAGGTGCTGACGGTCAGGCAGGTCAACGAGCGCATCAGCGACGCCGTGGCCGCCGCCTTCCCGAATACCCTGTGGGTGCGGGGCGAGATCCAGCGCCTGCCCCGGGACGCCGCCCGCCGCCAGCACGTGTACTTCGAGCTGCACGAGACCGGGACGACCGGCGCGGCCGAGTACCAGATCCCCGTCTCCCTGATGGGCTGGGACCGGGATCGCCACGGCCTGGGCCGCTACCTGGACGGCACCGACCCGGACCTGCAGCTGGCCGACAAGCTGGAGGCCTGCTTCGAGGTCCGCGTCGACTACTACGCCAAGTTCGGCAAGCTGAGCCTGAAGATCGTGGGCGTGGACAAGACCTTCAGCCTGGGCCGGCTCGAGGCCAGGCGGCGGGAGGTCCTGGCCTTCCTGCAGCAGCAGGGCCTGCTGGAGGCCAACAAGCGGGTGCCGCTGCCCGACCTGCCCCTGCGCGTGGGCCTGGTCACCGCGCCGGGCAGCGCCGCCGAGCGCGACTTCCTGACCGGGCTGGAGCACTCCCGGTGGGGCTTCAGGGTCGTGGCCGAGGGCGCGCGCATGCAGGGCGAGCGCGTGCAGGCCGAGGTGATCGCCGCCATGGGGCGGTTGCTGCAGGCCGGCGTGGACGTCATCGTCGTCACGCGGGGCGGCGGCTCGCGGGCGGACCTGTCGTGGTTCGACCAGCAGGACCTGGCGGTGACGATCGCCCGCTGCCCGGTGCCGGTGATCACCGCCATCGGCCACGAGATCGACCGCAGCATCGCCGACGAGGTGGCCCACCACGCCTGCAAGACGCCCACCGCCGCCGCGGAGTTCCTGGTCGACCGGGTGGACCTCCAGGCCGCCCGGTTGGACGAGGCCGCCCGGCGCCTGCGCGACGTCGTGGCCGACCGCCTGGAGGACGCGGCCCGGCGCCTGGACCTGCGGGCCCGGCTGAAGGCCGCGGCCGAGCGCCGCGTGCTGACCGCCCGCGTCAGGGTGCAGCGCCACGGCGCCCGGTTGCAGCGGACCACCGGCGGCAGCCTGGCGGCGGCCCGGCACCGGCTCGCCGGGCGCGGCGCGCGGCTGGGGGCGGCCGCGGCCACCCGCCTGGCGGACCGGCGGCAGGCGACGGCGCGGCTGCTGCTGCGCCTGGACGCCCGCGCCGAGGCGCGCCTGCAGCGGGCGGCCCGCGTCCACGGCCGGCAGCGCGAGCGGCTGGTGCGCGAGGCGGCGCGGCCCCTGGCGGTGGCGGACGCGCGCCACAAGGGGCAGGAGGTGCGGCTGCGGCTGCTGGATCCGGCCCGCTTGCTGGAACGGGGATATTCGCTGACCTTGGGGCCGGACGGGCGGGCGCTGCGGCGCGCCCGGGACGCGGCCCCCGGGGACCTGATCACGACCCGGCTCGCCGACGGCGAGCTGGAGAGCATCGTGCAGCCGGGAGGCGGGGCCGGCCCGCCCCGGCCGGCGGCGGCCAAGCGAAAGGCGAAGAAGCGTGGCGGAAACGAAGAAGACGGCGGCCAGGAAACTCTCTTTCGGTGAGGCCGTCGCCGAGGTGGAGGAGATCCTCGCCGGCCTCGAGCGGGACGACGTGGACATCGACCGCCTGGGCGAGGAGGTCCGGCGCGCGGTCGAGCTGATCCGGGTCTGCCGCGAGAAGCTGGAGCGGACCGACCGCGAGGTGCGGGACCTGGTGGCCGGCCTCGAGGCCGACGACGCGGCGGCCGCTCCGGTGCCGCCGGACGACATCCCGTGAGCGGCCCCCTGATCCGGGTCCGCGACCTGACCCGGGACTACCGCATCATCCGGCGGCGCGAGGGCGTGGCCGGCGGCCTGGTGGATCTGGTGCGGCCGCGCTGGTCGACCCTGCGGGCGGTGGCCGACGTGAACTTCGACATCGCCCCCGGCGAGATGGTGGGCTACATCGGGGCCAACGGCGCCGGCAAGTCCACCACCATCAAGATGCTGACGGGCATCCTGACCCCCACCGGGGGCGAGGTCACCGTGGGCGGGCTCGTGCCCTGGCGGCAGCGCCGCCAGTACACCCGCCACATCGGCGCGGTGTTCGGCCAGCGCACCCAGCTGTGGTGGGACCTGGCGGTGGTCGAGTCCTTCCGCCTGCTGAAGAAGATCTACGAGGTGCCCGACGCCGTGTACGCCGAGCAGATGGACGTGTTCGACAAGCTGCTGGGCACGGGCGAGTTCCTGCACCAGCCGGTGCGCAAGCTCTCGCTGGGCCAGCGCATGCGCTGCGACCTGGCCGCGGCCCTGCTGCACCGGCCGCGGGTCCTGTTTTTGGACGAGCCCACCATCGGCCTGGACGTGGTGGCCAAGGAGAACGTGCGCCGCTTCCTGCGCGAGATCCGCGACCTGCAGGGGGTGACGGTGATCCTCACCACCCACGACCTGGGGGACATCGAGCAGCTCTGCCGGCGGGTGATGATCATCGACAAGGGCCGCGTCCACTTCGACGGCGAGCTCGAGGAGCTGCGCCGCCGCACGGGCCACGGCGTGCGCATGACCGTCGACCTGCGCGAGTCCGTCACCAGCGCGCGCCTGGCCGCCGTCACCGCGGGCATGCCGGTGCAGTGGCAGGAGGGCGAGGGCCAGCGGCACGTGGCCGAGTTCCGCCGCAGCGAAGTGGCCGGCGCCGACGTGATCAAGCGCCTGGTCAACGACTGCCCGGTCAGGGACCTGGAGCTGGCCGAGCCGGACATCGACGAGATCGTGCGGGACATCTACCGCGCCTCGGCCGCCGCCGGCAGCGGGGACGATGCCCGGGGGGGCGCGGCGTGAACGGCGCGGCCGCCGCCCGCCTGGAGCCCTGGCGCCGCTCGACCGCGGCGACCGTGGGGCTGTACGCCCACTTCATCCGCCTGGCGTTCCTGAAATTCCTGGCCTACCGGCTGCGCTACTACACCGGCGTGGTCAGCTACACCATCTTCGTGGCCGGCTACTACTACCTGTACCAGGCCCTCTTCGCCAGCCGCGCGCCCGGGCCCGACGGCGCCGTCACCATGGGCGGCCTGACCGTCCAGCAGATGATCACCTACGTGGCCGTCGGCTGGATCGGCCGCAGCTTCTACTTCAACAACATCGGCCGCGACCTCATGCACCAGGTGCGCGAGGGGCACATCGCCATGCAGCTGATCAAGCCCTACGACCTGCAGTCGGTGATGATGTTCGAGGCGGCGGGCGAGGCCGTCTTCCGCCTGTTGATGTTCAGCGTGCCCATCAGCGTGGTGGTGGTGCCCCTGTTCGGCATCAGCCTGCCCGAGGATCCGGCCCTGCTGGGCTGGACCGTGCTCAGCTTCACGCTCTCGCTGGTGGTCTACAGCCAGCTCAACTTCCTGGTCGGCTGCCTGGCCTTCCACATGAAGAACATCGACGGCGTGCTGCGGGCCAAGATGGTCAGCGGCGACTTCCTGGCCGGCGTCATCGTGCCCTTCAGCTTCTTCCCCGAGTGGTTCCAGCGGGTGGTCGAGTGGCTGCCCTTCCAGGCCATCGGCTACGTGCCGGTGATGATCTACCTGGGCCAGCGCCCCGGCGACGCCCTCTGGCACGCGCTGCTGGTGCAGACGGCCTGGGCGGTGGGCCTGTGGCTGGCCGGACGCTTCGCCTTCCGCGCGTCGCTGCGGCAGGTCGTGGTGCAGGGAGGCTGAGGTGGCGCGCCCGAACGGCATCCTGGCCGTCCTCCCCGAGCGCACCTACTGGCGGCGCGTGCGCTGGCAGGCGGGCATCTTCGGCGCCTACTTCGGCCAGTTCGTCAAGACCCGCCTGGCCTACCGCATGGACTTCCTGGTGGACACCCTGGGCGTGCTGGCCAGCATCGCCATCCAGCTGGCGGTGCTGAGCGTGCTGTTCGGCAAGGTCACGGCGCTCAAGGGCTGGACCTTCGAGCAGGTGCTGTTCATCTACGGCTTCAGCCTGGTGCCCCTGGGCCTGTTCAACCTGGTGAGCGTGAACCTGTACGGCTTCAGCGAGGCCTACCTCATCGAGGGCAAGTTCGACCGGGTGCTGCTGCGCCCGGTCAACCCTTTGGCCCAGGTGCTGTGCGAGTCCTTCAACGTCGCGGGGCTGAACGAGATCGTGCTGGGGCTGGCCGTGGCCGGCTGGGCCGCCGCGCGCCTGCAGCTGGAACTCGGCCCGCTGGATGCGGTTGCCCTGCTGGTGATGGCGCCGACGGCGGCGCTGGTCTACCTGGGCGTGTTCCTGGCCATCACCTCGGTCTCGTTCTGGTTCGAGGACCGCATGGGGATCGCGCCGCCCGTGTACAACGTGATCCGCTTCAGCCGGTACCCGCTGACCATCTACAGCCTGCCGGTGCGGATCCTGTTGACCTTCGTGCTGCCCTTCGCGTGGGTCGCCTACTACCCGGCGACCTGGTTCGTGGGGGGCGCGGACCTGAAGCTCGTCGCCGCGCTGACGCCCCTGGTGGGGCTGACGGTGTTCGGCGGGGCGGTGCTGCTGTGGCGGCGCGGCGTGCGCAACTACACCAGCACCGGGACCTGACAACCGAAAGGACCGATCCCATGCAGAGGACACGTCCCGCCCTGGCCGCCGCGGCCGCCCTCCTGGTCGCGCTCGCCGTTGCCGGGCCCGCCGCCGCCAGCTTCTGGTGCGGCGAGAACGGCCTGATCCGCTTCTCCTTCGCCGAGGGGGATTCGCTGCAGCCGGTGCTCTTCGCCGAGCCGGACGCCAACGGCCTGACCCGCGTCGACCTGTGGGTGTGGCTGACGGACGTCGAGCCCATGGCCAAGGACGGCGAAGCCGTGCTGGCCGTCGGCGGCTACGAGCTCGAGCTGGTGGTCGAGGGGGCCGAGGCCTTCGTGTCGGGCAAGGAGTTCCCGGGCGAGGGGCTCAACGTGGCCGCCGACCAGTGGGGCTGCATCCTGGGCCTGAACCCGAACCCGCGCCTGCAGGACGGCCGCACGCTGCTGGTCAAGTACGAGCTGCTGTTCGAGGGCCTGGCCGAGAACGTGCGCTTTTCCATCCGGCCCGAGGGCATCATCTCCTGCGGCACGGTGGACGGCTGCCCGGGTTCGGGCACGCGGGCCCTGTGGATCGGGCCCATGGAGTCGGACATGCTGTCGGAGATCTTCGGCGCCGGCTGCGTGCCCGCCTGGCTGAACCCGACGGGCGAGCCGGACCTGACCCCGGAGCGGGGCACGGTCAGCTGGCGCGACGTGGGCCGCTTCCAGCCCCGAAAGTCGGGCGTCCTGGACTAGCCGTCGTCCGGCTCGGCGCAGACCTCGATCAGCACGCCGCCGGTGGACTTGGGGTGAAGGAAGGCGATCCGCTTGCCCCCGGCGCCGGTGCGCGGGGTCTCGTCCAGCGGCACCAGGCCAGCCGCGCGACAGCGCTCGAGCACGATCTGCGGGTCCCGGGCCGCCAGCGCCACGTGGTGCAGGCCCGGGCCCTTCTTGGCGATGAACTTCGCGATGGCCCCCTCGTCGCCGGTGGGGGCCAGCAGCTCGATGTGGCCCAGGGCGCCGGCGCGGTCCAGCTTCAGGAACGCCACCTTCACGTGCTCCTGGGGCACCTCCTCGACCCGTTCCAGCTCCAGGCCCAACAGGGTGCCGTACAGGGCGATGCCCTCGTCCAGGTCGCGCACGGCGATGCCGACGTGGTCGACGAAGCCGGCCGTGCCCGGGGGCAGGGGCAGGGCGGTGCGGTCCAGCGGATTGTCCATCCCGAGCCTCCTGATCGTCGCGGCGGGTCCCTATCCGGGCCCTGGTTCCCCGCAATGATAGCCCAAATCCGGCCGCCCACAAATTCGGGGTGGGCCGCCGGCGCGCAACCCGCTAGAATCGGCGGCGACCCCCGCCCACCAGCCCCGAGGAGTACGCCATGGATCCCCGCGTCACGAAACTCGCCGAGCAGCTCGTCACCTACAGCGTCCAGCTGCAGCCGGGCGAGAAGATCTACATCGAGATCAAGGGCCTGGAGGCCCTGGACCTGGGCCGCGAGCTGGTGCGCGCGGCCACCGCGGCCGGCGGCGTGCCCTTCTGGTACTACAACGACGAGACCCTCAGCCGCGGCTTCGTCAAGCACGCGGACGAGGCGCAGTTCCAGGCCTGGGGCGCCTTCCATCGGCCCATCATGGAGGCCGTCGACGCCTACATCGGCGTGCGCGGCAGCACCAACCCCTTCGACCTGGCGGACGTCGATCCGGACCGCCTGAAATGGCACGACCAGGCCTACTGGGGCCAGGTCCACATCCCGGTGCGGCTGCAAAAGAAGTGGTGCGTGCTGCGCTACCCCAACCCGGCCATGGCCCAGGCCGCCGAGCGCGCCACCGAGGAGTTCGCGCAGTTCTACTTCGACGTCTGCACCCTCGACTACGCGCGCCTGAGCCGCGCCATGGATCCGCTGGCCGAACTCATCGAGCGCACCGACCGCGTGCACCTGAAGGGCCCGGGCACCGATCTGACCTTCTCCATCAAGGGCCTGCCCCCGGTCAAGTGCGACGGCCACCGCAACATCCCCGACGGCGAGGTCTACACCGCGCCGGTCAGGGACAGCGTCAACGGGGTCATCCGCTACAACACGAAGACCCGCCAGGGCGGGGCCGTGCTGGCCAACGTGCGCTTCGTCTGCAAGGACGGGAAAATCGTCGAGGCCACCTGCGACGGGCCCGACGAGAAGCTGCAGGCGGCCCTGGACATCGACGAGGGGGCGCGCTACTTCGGCGAGTTCGCCCTGGGGGTCAACCCCTGGATCACCCGGCCCATGCTGGACACCCTGTTCGACGAGAAGATCGCCGGCAGCTTCCACCTGACCCCGGGCAACGCCTACGCGGCGGCCGACAACGGCAACAAGTCGGCCCTGCACTGGGACATCGTGATGATCCAGACCCCCGAGTGGGGCGGCGGCGAGATCTGGTTCGACGACGTGCTGATCCGCAAGGACGGCCTTTTCGTGCTGCCGGAACTGGACGGGCTGAACCCAGAAAACCTCAAGTAGGAAAGGCTGGCTCGTACCATGAGATCCGGGCTGACGGCGATCTGCGCCCTGCTCGTCCTGGCCATCGCAGGTGCGGCGGCGGCGCAGGACCAACCCGCGACGCGCACCTGGGGCTTCGGCTGGGACGACGGCCTGACCCTGCGCCATCGCCTGGGCGCCTGGCAGGTGGGCTTGAGCGCCGGGCCCGACGATCGCCTCTCCGAAAACTACGAACAGCGCTACGACCCGGCCCTGCCGGACTCCCTGGCCGGGGCCGTGACCGGCGAGGGCGACTCCCGCCGCGAGTCGGGCTTCGTCCGCCTGAGCCTGGCCCGGGACCTGGCTGCCCACCGCACCCTGGGTCTGGCGGCCCTGGCGGGGCTTGCCTACAGTTGGGGCAACGAAAGCTGGGACGACCGCAGCTACGACCGCTGGGACAACGACTGGGACGAACGCCGCCGCCTGACCGAATGGGACGGTTGGGTGGTGCAGTTGGGGGCGCGCCTGGCCTGGCGCCCGGTGCCCTTCCTGGCCCTGGAGACCGAATTCGGCCTGAGCTACCACTGGTACGACACCACGACCGAGCGCCGGGACCGCTGGGCCGGCGACACCGCCTGGACCCGCGTGGTCACCGCCGGACGGGACAGGGTCTTCGCGGATTTCGGGCCCTACGATCTGACTTCCAACGTCCAGATCCTGCTCTGGTTCTAGTTGCGTGGTCCGTAAATTAATGTGGGGAAAGTAGTTTGGTCAGTTATGGACCCGGCCGACAGGCGCCGGTGGATTTACCTGTCAAAAATTTGACAAACGCCCGCGGCCTGCCATTTTGGCCACAGGCGAACGCAAGGTCGGGGCGCGGCGCAGGGCCGCGCCCCCGACGGCAAGGAGCAGCCATGGCCAAGTCGAAGATCGAGGACCTCCGCGAGCGCAAGCGGCGCCTGTACCTGGGCGGGGGCGAGGAGCGCATCGCCAAGCAGCACGCGGCGGGCAAGCGCACCGCCCGCGAGCGCCTGGCGCAGCTCTTCGACCCGGACACCTTCACCGAGACCCACCCGTTCATGCAGCACCGCTGCACGGCCTTCGGCATGGCGGGCAAGGAGCTGCCGGGCGAGGGCGTCGTCACCGGCTACGGCCTCGTCGATGGCCGCCCGGTGTACGCCGCCAGCCAGGACTTCACCGTCGCCGGCGGCGCGGTCGGCGAGGCCACCGCCCGCAAGATCGCCGATCTGCAGGACGACGCCATGAAGACCGGCGATCCCATCGTCTTCATCAACGACTCGGGTGGCGCCCGCATCCAGGAGGGCGTCGATTCCCTGGCCGGCTACGGCGACATCTTCTACCGCAACATCAAGGCCTCGGGCGTGGTGCCCCAGATCTCGGTCATCAGCGGGCCGTGCGCCGGCGGCGCCGCCTACTCGCCGGCCTTGACCGACTTCATCGTCCAGGTCCGCCACGAGGGCCAGATGTACATCACCGGCCCCAGCGTCATCAAGCAGGTCACCGGCGAGGACGTCACCGCCGAGCAGTTGGGCGGCGTCGAGAGCCACAGCCATTACTCGGGCGTCGTGCACTTCGTGGCCGAGAGCGGCGGCCAGGGCCTGGCCATCGCCAAGCGCCTGCTGTCGTTCCTGCCCAGCAACAACACCGACGACCCGCCCTTCGTGGAGAACCAGCACGAGGAGGCCGTGGGCGCGGACGAGAGCCTCAACGACCTGCTGCCCGAGAACCCCCGCACGGCGTACGACATGCACGAGGTGATCCGACGCGTCGTCGACCGAGGCGACGTGATGGAGGTGCAGGAGCACTACGCTTCCAACCTGATCTGCGCCTTCGCCCGCCTGGAGGGCCACACCATCGGCGTGGTGGCCAACAACCCGGCCCACAAGGCCGGCGTGCTGGACATCGACTCGTCCTGCAAGGGCGCGCGCTTCATCCGCTTCTGCAACGCCTTCAACATCCCGCTCTTGACCTTCGTGGACGTGCCGGGCTTCATGCCCGGTGTGCAGCAGGAGTACGGCGGCATCATCCGCCACGGCGCCAAGATGCTCTTCGCCTACGGCGCCGCCACCGTGCCGAAGATCACCGTGGTGGTGCGCAAGGCCTACGGCGGGGCCTATCTGGCCATGTGCGGCCGCAGCATGGGCGCCGACCGGGTGGCCGCCTGGCCCTCGGCCGAGATCGCCGTGATGGGGGCCGAGGGCGCGGTCAACGTGCTTTACCGCAAGGAGATCGGCGAGGCCGCGGACCCCGCTGCCATGCGCGCCGAGAAGATCCGGGAGTACACGGAGAAGTTCTCCAACCCCTACGTGGCGGCCGCCCGCGGCATGGTGGACGATGTGATCGAGCCCGCGGACACCCGCGCCTACGTCGCCCTGTCGCTGGAGGTCCTCAGATCCAAGCGCGAGATCCGCCCGGCCAAGAAGCACGGGCTGATCCCGCTGTAGGGGGGCGCGGTGAACGGATCCATCAGCAGCGACATGGCGACCCTCGCCGTAGCCGGCATCTTCATCGTCTTCACCGTGCTGGCGCTGATCTCGGCCGTGGTGGCGGTGTTCAAGCGCCTGGACGACCGCTGGCAGGCCCGCGAAGCCCGGGCCGCCGCGGCGGCGGGGGAGCGCGCCCCGACCATCGACGACACCACCCTGGTCCTGATCGCCGCCGCCTGCGCGACGGCGGTCGGCGGCCGTTTCCGGGTGCGCCGCATCCGCAGGCTGCTTTCGCCGCGGACCAAGCGTACGCCGTGGTCGGCCCAGGGCCGGCTCATCCTGCAGGGCTCCCACACCGTGGACCGGAAGCGGGACCTGCGCTGATGGCGACCGTCCGGCCCGGCCGGACACCGACAGGAGCGATGGCATGAAGCTGAAGATCACCGTCCACGGCGTGGCCTACGAGGTCGACGTGGAGGTCCTGGACGCCAAGGACGAGATGAGCGCGGGTTCACCGCTGCCTTCGGTCGCCCCGGTGGCGACGGCCGGGCCGGCGGCGCCACCCCAGGCCGGGGGCCTGCCCGCGGGCGCGGCGCCCGCCGCCCCGCCGGCCGCGGGGGACGCCGGTGGCGTGGCCTCGCCCATCGCCGGGACCGTGCTGGAGGTGCGCTGCAAGCCCGGCCAGAACGTGACCGCCGGGCAGGACCTGGTGGTCATCGAGGCCATGAAGATGGAGACGGTCATCGCCGCGCCCGGCGCGGGCACCGTCAAGGCCGTGCTCGTGGCGGCCGGGGACAGCGTGCGCGAGAACCAGATCCTGGTCCAGTTCGCCTGAGGCGGACCGCCGGGGTCGCGACCGTCCGAGCGGAAGCGGGACCATGGACGTCTTCTGGGAATTCCTGCAGGCCGGCATCGTCGGCAACTTCTCCTGGGGCAACATGACGATGCTGGCCATCGGCTGCGTCTTCATCTACCTGGGCATCGCCAAGGACTACGAGCCGCTGCTGCTGGTGCCCATCGGCTTCGGCATCCTGGTGGGCAACATCCCCCTGACCAGCGGCATGAACGTGGGCATCTACGAGCAGGGCAGCGTGCTGAACGTGCTCTACAACGGGGTGACCCAGGGCTGGTACCCGTCGTTGATCTTCCTGGGCATCGGGGCCATGACCGACTTCTCGGCCATGCTCTCGAACCCGCGGCTGATCCTACTGGGAGCCGCGGCCCAGGCCGGCATCTTCCTGACCTTCGCCGGTTCGCTGCTGCTGGGGTTCACCGAGAAGGAATCCGCCGCCATCGGCATCATCGGCGGCGCCGACGGCCCGACCGCGATCTTCCTGGCCGGCCAGCTGGCGCCCCACCTGCTGGGGGCCATCGCCGTCGCCGCCTACAGCTACATGGCCCTGGTGCCGGTGATCCAGCCGCCGATCATCAAGCTGCTGACCACGCGCAGGGAGCGCCTGATCCGCATGAAGCCGTCGCGGCAGGTGAGCAAGCGGATGCGCATCATGTTCCCCATCGTGGCCTTCCTGCTCTGCGCCTCCATCGCGCCGGGCGCCATCAGCCTGCTGGGCTTCCTCTTCTTCGGCAACCTGCTGAAGGAGAGCGGCGTGACCGAGCGCCTGGCCAAGACCGCGCGCAACGCCCTGATCGACATCGTGACGATCCTGCTGGGGCTGTGCGTGGGCGCTTCCACCGACGCCAGCCGCTTCCTGACCCCGGCCTCGGTAAAGATCGCCGTGCTGGGCGCCGTCAGCTTCTGCGTGGCCACCGCCGCGGGCATCCTCTTCGCCAAGGCCATGAACGTTTTCGCGCGCGACAAGATCAACCCCATCATCGGCGCGGCGGGAGTGTCGGCGGTGCCGGACTCGGCCCGGGTCTGCCAGATGGTGGGGGCGCGGGAGGACCCGCAGAATTTCCTGATCATGCACGCCATGGCGCCCAACGTGGCCGGCGTGATCGGTTCGGCGGTGGCCGCGGGGGTGTTCCTCTCCCGCTTCGTCTTCTAGGTTGTGCCTTGAAGATTGTATCCGGCCCGGGACTGCGAGCCCCGGGCCGGCTCTGCTGCCGGTTCAGAAGGCGTATTTGCGCGGCCGCTCGACCCGGTTCCGGGCCCCCCGCGTCTTGATCCCACGCTCGTAGTACATCCGCCAACGCTCGGGCAGCTTCACCAGCGTCGGGAACAGCCGCTCCGCCAGCACGTCCTGGACCGTCCAGGCCCGGTCCGTCATCCCCCGCACCATCGCCGGCGTCGGGCTGCCCCTGACCTTCTCCCTGCGGCCCTTCATGCAGTTGCGCCACACCATGAA
>JBHEPC010000379.1:0-2991 GCA_046260475.1 Candidatus Krumholzibacteriia bacterium
ACCCGAGTCCGCATCGCGAGGAGTACGACATCTCCGTGGTGCGGCAGGTCGCCGTCTCCCCCGAGACCTACGCCAATTGGGGGCTCACACTGACAGCATTCGAAGACAAGCCGACGTGGCTGTACTCGTCTCCGCACAACATCCGCAAAAGCACGCTCCAGACGGCCGCCGTTGCGGGTGAGAGCTGCAGCTACAGCTGCCACCAGTCGGCAACCGGCTTTGAGGGCGTGCTGCTGCGCGCGGCCGATCTCGGCGACCCCGGCACGCCGATCTACAACGCAAACATCGGCATCGTCATTCCGGACGGATGGCCGAGCAGATGAACGGACAGGCGGGCGGCCGGGGAATCATCTCCGGCCGCCCGAAATCGATGATTTGCAGACGTCTAGGATCCATCTCCCCTGGAGTGTGGATGGACGTCTCGGCTCCAGCGAAAGGATAGTGACCGTGAATATCTGGAAAATATTTCTCTGCCTGCTCCTGGCCGCGCCCCTCGCGCTGGTCGGCGGTTGTAGTGACGATGACGACGCCAACCCCACCGCCCCGAATCCGATCGACCAGTTCGAGATCGTGCGGGAGGCGCTCCACGCCTACGTCGCCGGGACCGACGGCCCCGTCGTCACTGCCCAGGGCGTGTTCGACAACATCTACGACGGCGACGACACCAACGACTACTACGTCCTCTCGGTGCGCAGCCCACAACACTACGCCATCGGCCATATTCCGGGGGCCGCGAACTCCTACTGGAAGGACGCCTGCCTCCCTTCCAGCATCGCAGCCCTGCCGACCGACCAGCCCATCGCGGTGGTCTGTTACACCGCGCACACCGGAGCCGTAGCCACCACGGCGCTCCAGGCCTTGGGTTATGACGCCTACAACCTCAAGTACGGCATGATGGCCTGGACCACCGAGCCGACGGTCCGGGTGCAGGCCGCCTTCAGCGAAGCCGTCGACGCCCACGACTTCGCGCTCGAGACGACCGTCAACACGCCGGGGACCTACGACCTTCCCGAACTTGACGTCACCGAGTCGAGCAACGAGCAGGACATCATCCTGGCCGCGGCGAACTTCTACCTCCAGGGCACCGACGGCCCCGTAATCACGGCCCAGGCCCTCTTCGACAACATCAATGACGGGGATGACACCAACGACTACTACGTCATCAGCGTCCGTAGCGCCGAGCACTACGCGCTCGGGCACATCCCCGGCGCCATCAACATCCCCTGGCGTACGATCACCAGCGTCGACAACCTGAGGAAGATCCCTGCGGATCAACCGATCGCCGTCGTCTGCTATACGGGTCATACGGCAGGTGTTGCGACCACCGCCCTGCGCATGCTCGGTTACGAAGCCTACAACGTCAAGCACGGCATGATGGCCTGGACGACCGACGCCACGGTTCGCGTGCAGAGCGCCTTCCGCGAGGACGTCGACGCCCACGATTTCCCGACGGAGCCGTAGGAGCCGTCGATCAATGCCGTTTTCGGGAACGTGAGGGAGGGACTGCGGCCCCTCCCTCGTTGATGCGGGGTATCCGGCAGGCTACGCGTACCACAGGTGTCTGAGGCCACCCGACACCGGTTGCGACAGCAAGACCCGAGTTTCTCCAGCAACGTCCTAAAGCTGTGCAAGGGCTCGCCGTCTTCGGTCGTCGTCTTGGCTATCTTGCTCTTCGCACTCGCACTGAAATGCGTAATCTACACCCGCGTCTCCAGCAAGGAGTAGAAGCAGTAGGGCTACTCCATCCCCTCCCAGCGCAAGCTGCTCCAGGAATACGCCGACCGCGAGCGCCTGACCGTCGTGGCCGACTTTGAGGACGTCGAGACCGCCAAGCGGGCGGGCCGGACCAACTTCAAGGCCATGCTGGCCTACCTCCGCTAGCATCCCGACTGCCGGCATGTCCTGGTGGAGAAGACTGACCGTCTCTCGACCGCCCACAAGCTCCGGGGCAATCCGGTCCAAGGGCCGGCCGCCGAGACCGACCGGCTCAATGCCGAGATCGCCCGCCTTGGACCCTTGCGCTGTCGTTCCTGCAACCGTTTGACCTGATTGCCGCTGCGGTGGTGGCCAAATCGCGGCAGGGACGAAAAAAGCGGCCCGTGAAGGCCGCTGATTCGGTATGGCGTCCCCTACGGGGCTCGAACCCGTGTTGCCGCCGTGAAAGGGCGGTGTCCTAACCACTAGACGAAGGGGACGCCTCGAAGACGGTGCGGAATCGCCAAATTACGCCCGCGACCGGGGATTGTCAAACGCGTCGGAGCGGTTGCCGCCGTCACGGCTTCAGGCCCAGCCGGCGCGCCAGGTGGTGCAGGTTGCTGCGGTGCAGACCCAGGTCGCGGGCGGCGGCGGCCCAGTTGCCGTCGTTGCGGCCGAGGGCCCGCTCGATCTGGCGGCGCTGGAACTCGCGGGTGCGCTCGCGCAGGTCCAACCCGGGCGACGGCGGCGGGTCCTGGGCGTCGTCCGTGCCGGGGCCGGCCGGGTCCGCGGCTGCGCCCAGCTCGAAGTCCTCCGCCTCCAGCAGCAGGGGGCCGGGCCCGCGCCGGTCGCCCGAGCGGCGCAGCGCCGCCCGGCTGATCACGTTCTCCAGCTCGCGCACGTTGCCCGGCCAGTCGGCCGCCACCAGGCGGGCGCGGGCCTCCGGCGCCAGGCGCAGCGGGCCCAGGCCCAGGCGACGCCGCGCCTCGTCCAGGAAGTGGGCCGCCAGGGCGGGGATGTCCTCGCGCCGGTCCCGCAGCGGCGGCACGTGCAGGGGGTAGACCGCCAGGCGGTGGTAGAGGTCGGCGCGGAAGCGGCCGGCGGTGATCTCCCGTTCGAGGTCGCGGTTGGTGGCGGCGATCACGCGCACGTCCGCCCGGTGGGCGCGGTCGTCGCCGACGCGCTGCACCTCGCCCTGCTGCAGGGCGCGCAGCAGCTTCGGCTGCAGGGTCAGGGGCAGCTCGCCCACCTCGTCCAGGAACAGGGTCGCGCCGTGGGCCAGTTCGAACTTGCCGC
>JBHEPC010000410.1:0-5857 GCA_046260475.1 Candidatus Krumholzibacteriia bacterium
GCCCAGGACGGCCCGAACGGGCCCCGCCGGCCGCCGCAGGTCCCGCCCCCACCGGGGCAGGAGCCCCGCCTGCAGATCCCCGACCTGCCCCGGGTCATGCCGGGGCATCCGCAGGCCGGCATCCTGGAACAGCGCCGGCGCCTGATCGAGATCGACCGGCTGCTGGCGGTGGGCAATCTCAGCCGCGCCGAGTCGCTGATCGCCGAGCTGTCGGGCCACTCCCTGCTGGCGCGGGACCTGCTGCCGCGGCGCATCCGCCTGGCGGGCCTGAAGGGGGACCACGCCGCCGCGGCCGACCTCTGCCGCGAGGCCCTGGACGCCCAGCCCCGCAACGCCAACCTGTGGCGCGAGCTGATGCTGGCCCTGCTGGCCCAGGAGCGGACCGACCTGGCCCGCGCGGCTGCGGACAGCTTCCTGGTCCACGCGCCCGACCGCCGCGGCGCCGCCGTGGTGGCCGCCGAGGCCATGGACGCGGTGCGGCGCCCGCGGCTGACGGTGGCCTTCATCGACTCGGTGCGCCTGCAGCTGGGCGATCCGCAGCTGCTGGCCCGCCAGCGGGCCTTGGGGCTGCTGGCCGGCGACCGGCAGGACGAGGCTGCGGCGGAGCTGAGTGCCGAGCTCCGGGGCAATCCCTTCAACCTGGCCCTGATCCGCACCGCCCTGCTGGACGGCCCCTACCGGCCCGGACGGCAGGGGGCGCTGGTGGCGGAGCTGTCCCGGCGCGCGACCGAGCCGGCCGCGGTGCCCGCCGAGGCGGTGCTGGCGGCCAACCTGGCCGTCGCCGACGGCGATGCCGAGCGGGCCCTGGCCCTCGTCCGGCCCCTGCTGGCCACCCCGGCCGGCCAGCGCCACCTGCTGCAGAACGCCACCGCCCTGGGGCGCGAAGTGCCCCTGCTGGAGGATCCGGCCCAGGTCCGGGCCACGGCCGATTTCGCCTTGGCGGTCCTGGAGGACCTGGCCGGGGCGGGCAACCGGGACCAGGGCGTGCGCCGCCGGGCTGCCGAGGTGCTGGCGGCGGCGGCCCTGGCGGCCCTGGACACCGACGCCCTGGCGGACGAGCCCCGCGCCGCCGCGGACCGTTTCGGCCGGCTCTTGGACACGGTGGCCGCGGTGGATCCGTCGCTGCCGGACCTCTACGCCGGCCAGATCCGTCTGGCCGCCTACACCCGGGACCGATTGGAGGATCCGGCGGCCGCCGCCGCCCGCCTGGAGGCCATGCTGCTGAACCTGGATCTGCCCCTGGAGGGGGTGGCGGTGGTGCGCCTGAGCCTGGGCGAAAGCTACCTGGCCGCGGCCGACACGGCCCGCGCCCGGGCGGTGCTGACCAGCCTGGGCCGCGATCCGGAGTTCCGCGAGGCCGGCGGCCATGCCCACTTCCACCTGGCCCGGCTGGACCTGGCCCAGGGCAGCTTCGCCACCGCCCGGGACCGCTTCGCCGTGGTGGCCATGGACAACCCGGCCGCGTCCTACGCCAACGACGCCCTGGACCTGGGCCTGGCCGTGGCCGAGGAGCTGGACAACCCCAGCGGCGGTCCCACCCTGCTGGCCCTCTACGCCCACAGTGTGCACTGGGAGCTGGTGGGCCGGCCGGACGAGCGCCGCGGCGCCCTGCGGGAGTTCATCACCGGGGCCGACGCCCTGGCCGACCCGGAGGATCCCCAGCGCCTGCTCGAGCGGGCCCGCTGGGAGCTGGCGCAGCTGGAGGCGGCCGCGGGCGACCTCGGCGCCGCCCTGGCCCAACTGGCGACGATCACGGCGCGCCATCCGGACGGCCGCTACCCCGCCGCCGCCCTGGCCGAACGCGCCCGCCTGCTGGCTGAAGCGGGACGGGCGGGCGAGGCCCGCGGCGCCCTCGAGCAGCTGCTGGCCCAGTACCCCGACTGGCTCTTCGCCGACGACGCCCGCGATGCCCTGCGGGGGTTGCCCTGATGCGCCCCGGCCGCCGGCTGACCGTGCCCCGATCCTGGCTCGTGTTCGTGTTCGTACTTTTGCCGGGCCTGCTGGCCGCGCCCGTGGCCCGGGCCGCCGGCTACCTGCTGGTGCCCATGGACCTGGAGCAGAAGAACCACCTGCGCGCCTACGGCCACGCCTTCCACACGCTCCAGGCCGGCGCCAAGGTCACCTGGCTGCTCAACTACCGGGGTGGCAGTTTCCTGCTGGAGGACACGCAGCGGGCCCGCCTGGACGCGCGCCTGCTGGGCGTGACGTTCGCGGCCATCGGCGAGGCGGAGGTGGCGGCCATCCGCGCGACCGTCGCCCAGGAGAACATGGAAGAGGTGCTGCTGGAGAAGCCGCCGCGCATCGCCGTCTACAGCCCGCCCGGGAACCAGCCCTGGGACGATGCCGTGACCCTGGCCCTGACCTACGCCGAGGTGCCCTACGACATCGTCTACGACCAGGACGTGCTGGCCGGTCGCCTGGGCGACTACGACTGGCTGCACCTGCACCACGAGGACTTCACCGGCCAGTACGGCAAGTTCTACGCGGGCTTCGGGCTCGAGCCCTGGTACCTGGACCAGAAGGTCTTCCACGAGGAGCTGGCCCGCGCCCTCGGCTACGACACCGTGTGGCAGCTGAAGCACGCGGTGGCCGCCACCATCGGCGACTACGTGGAGGGCGGCGGGTTCCTGTTCGCCATGTGCTCGGCCACCGACACCATCGACATCGCCCTGGCCTGGCTGCACAGCGACATCGTGGACGTGCCCTTCGACGGCACGCCCGTCGACCCCGGCTACCGCGGCAAGGTGGACTACGACCGCACTTTCGCGTTCGAGGATTTCCGCCTGACCACCAACCCGCTGGTGTACGAATTCTCGGACCTGGACTCGAGCGACTACGCCCAGATGCGCGGGGCGATGGCCGACTACTTCACCCTCTTCGCCTTCGCGGCCAAGTACGACCCCGTGCCGGCCATGCTCACCCAGAACCACGTGAACGTGATCAACGGCTTCCTGGGCCAGACCACCGGCTACTGGCGGCGGCACCTGAAGCGCCCGGTGATCGTGCTGGCGGCCGTCGAGGGTACCGACGAGGTCAAGTACATCCACGGCAAGCGGGGCCTGGGCACCTGGACCTTCCTGGGCGGGCACGATCCGGAGGACTACCAGCACCGGGTGGGCGATCCGCCCACGGACCTGGACCTGTACCCCACCTCGCCCGGGTACCGGCTCATCCTCAACAACGTCCTGTTCCCGGCGGCGCGGAAGAAGCCCCAGAAGACCTAGCACGCCCGCGTATCCCCTCGGCGCAATTCGGGCTTGATAAATCAGAGGAATCCGCTAGGATTTCAGCCTCACCCGAGCGAGCGGGCGGCCGGCCTCGGCCGCAGGGACCCGGTGATCGATCCGGACGGGACGTGGGCGAGGGGCCCCAGGAGACGCGATGGACCAGTTCCCCGATTGCAAGAAGTGCGGCGACGGCCTGCTGCTGCCGCTTTCGGACTACGGGCGCGACGGCGCGCCCATCCGCTACAAGGCCTGGGTCTGCCACAACCCCGCCTGCGGTTTCAGCATCCGCATCGACAACGGCGAGATCAGCCTGGGCAAGCTGCTGCGCGAGACCGCGCGCTGAGACGGCGCACCGGTCCGGTTTCTCAGGCGGCGCGGCCGGTGCGGCCGCGCCGCAGCAGCGCTCCCCCCGCCACCGCCAGCACGACGGCCGAGGCCGCGACCAGGCCCCAGTCGCCGGGACCGTAGTCCGCCGGCTCCAGGCGGATGCCGCCGCTCGCGAGCAGGGCCCCCAGCGACACCGCGTTGTGCAGGGCGTGGGCCAGCCAGCAGGCGGTCAGCGAGCGGGTCGCCTCCCACACCAGGCCCATCACCAGGCCGACCCCGATCAGCCCGAACAGGTACCAGGGTTCGCCGTGGACCAGGCCGAAGGCCAGGGCGGCGACCACCAGCCCCGGCCAGGGCCCCCACACGCTCGCCGCCAACCGCTGCAGGAAGGCCCGGAAGACGATCTCCTCGGCCAGGGGCGCGGCCACCACGGCGGCCAGCACGGCCAGCACCGTGCCGCCGGCGCCCCGGGGCAGGTGCTCGTTGGTCAGGGCGGCCCAGGTGGGGTCGATGGGGTGCAGCCGCAGCGAGCCCTCCGCCAGCAGGGAGGTGGGCAGCAGGCCCGCCAGGGCGACCACGGCCACCAGGCCCAGCGTCGCCGGCCGGGGACGGTCCAGGCCCAGGTCGGCCGCCGGCGCCAGCAGGCCGCGGCGGCGCAGCATCTCCAGGGGGGCGACCACCCCCAGCAGCGCGCCGGCCAGCACCGGCAGCATCAGGCCGCCGCCCAGGCCGTAGGCCAGCAGCTGGACGGTGAGGTTCGCCAGCAGCAGGAACACGGTCAGGGCCAGGATGGGTGCGCGGCCCCAATCGTGCCACAGGCCGGGCACCGGGCCGTCGGGATGAGGGGGCGGGCGGTCGTTCATGCCCGCCATGATCGCCCCGGGGCATCGCGGCGGCAACCGCGGGTTGTGCAAACGGCGGTCGAGCGGTTTAGTATGGAGGATCCGGCCCGCCCCGGGCGGGCCGCCACCCCCCGCAGGAAGGTCTCTCCGTGGCGTCACGCGGCATCGATGCGGTCATCTTCGACCTGGACAACACCCTGACCGATTTCATGGGGGCCAAGGAGCGCTCCATCGCCGCCGCGGCCGAGGCCATGGTGGACGCCGGTCTGCCCATGACCGTGGGCGAGGCCACCGCGCGGGTCTTCGCCGTCTACAAGGACCGGGGCATCGAGCACCAGCGCGTCTTCAACTTCTTCCTCGAGGAGGCCATGGGCCGGGTCGAGGACCGCATCCTCGCCGCCGCGGTGGTGGCCTACCGCCGCGCCCGCGACAGCTCCCTGGTCACGTACCCCCACGCGAAGCTGGTGCTCAACCGCCTGCTCAAGGACGGCTACCAGCTGGCCGTGGTCAGCGACGCGCCCCGCTTCGAGGCCTGGCTGCGCCTGGTGTACCTGGGCCTGCAGCACACCTTCGACCTGGTGCTGACCTTCGACGACACCGGCTTCCGCAAGCCCGATCCCGCGCCGTTCCGCATGGCCCTCGAGCAGCTGGGCGTGGCGCCGGACCGCGCCGTGGTGATCGGCGACTGGAAGGAGCGGGACATCGTCGGCGGCCACGCCGCCGGGCTGCACACGGTCTACGCCCGCTACGGCGACCAGTACAGCCAGTACGCGGACAAGCGCGCCGACGACGACACCGAGCCCGATTTCGTGGTGGACGACCTGCTGCAGCTGCTGGACGTGCTGGAGCGGTTGGGCGGCAGCCCCGAGTCCCGCAAGACCAGGAAGGACTAGACCATGCGCGTGGTGACGGCGGCCCAGATGGCGGCCATCGACAAGGAGACCATCGACGGCGGCGTGCCCGCCCTGGAGCTGATGGAGCGCGCGGGCGCGGCGGTGGCCGAGGCGGCGTTGGCGATGCTGGCGGAGTCGCAGCATGGCCACGATCATGGCCACGCCTGCGGCCACGACCATGGTCCGGGGGACGAGGCCCCGCCCCGGGCGCTGGTGGTCTGCGGCAAGGGCAACAACGGCGGCGACGGCCTGGTGGCGGCCCGGCTGCTGGCGGACGAGGGCATCGGCGTGGCCGTGCTGCTGCTGGCCGCGCCCCAGGACCTGGCCGCCGGCGCCGCGGCCAACTTCGCCCGTCTGCCCCGCGGGGTCGAGGTGATCGCGCCCGTACCCGAGGCCTGGGCGCAGACCGCGGCCGAGCTGGCGGACGAGTCCGACCTGCTGATCGACGCCGTGTTCGGCACCGGCATCCGGCCGCCCCTGCGCGGGGCCTATCCGGACCTGTTCCGCGCGCTGAACGACGCGGGGCTGCCCTGCCTGGCGGTCGACGTCCCCTCGGGGGTGGACGGGG
>JBHEPC010000427.1:0-4624 GCA_046260475.1 Candidatus Krumholzibacteriia bacterium
GGCCTTGGCGATCTCCTGGTCGTGCATCTGGCGGTAGATCTTGGTGGCGCCCTGGGAATTGAAGAGCTCGTTCTCGGGCACGGTGCGCCGCATCGCCTGCATCAGCTGGTTCAGGAAGACGCCCTCGAACTCGCGCGCGGCACGCTCCAGGCCCTCGCGGTCCTCGCCGCCGGATCCGCCCCGCGCCGCGAGGGCGCGCAGACGTCCCTGCTCCGCTGCGAAGCGGGCGTTCTCCAGCTGGCCCAAGCCGCCGCCGTTGCCGGGCAGTTCCATCGCCGCCCCTACATCAGGACCAGCTCGGCCTGCAGCGAGCCGGCGCGCTTGAGGGCCTCGAGGATGGCGATGATGTCGCGCGGGCTGGCGCCGATGTCGTTCAGCACGCCCACCACGTCGGCCACGGTGCTGGTGTCCGGGACCCGCAGCACCTGGGCCTCGTGGTCCTGCACGTCCGTGTTGACCTCGGGGGTGACCACGGTCTCGCCCCGGTTGCTGAAGGAGCTGGGCTGGGACACGTTGTAGTAGGTGTTGACCACGACCTTGAGGGTGCCGTGGGCCACCGCCGCCTCGCGCAGGTGCACGTCCTTGCCCACGATGATGGTGCCGGTGCGCTCGTTGACCACCACCCGCGCCACGGCGTCGTGGCGGGCCTCCAGCGCGCCCATGCGGGCGACGAAGGACACGGGGTCGGCGAGCCACCCCGCGGGCAGGGCGACCTCCACCCGCTGGGAGGTGCGCGCCACCGCGATGCCCTCGCCGAAGCCGGCGTTGATGGCCGCGGCCACGTTGGAGGCGGTCGCGAAGTCGGGGTTGTTCAGCAGCCAGGCCGCTTTGCCGTCGCGCACCCAGCGCCCGCCCAGGGGCGCCCTGACCGTGCCGCCGCCGGGGATCAGCCCCACCTGCGCGTGGTTCTTGCGGAAGCTGTTGCCCGCGCCGGTCTTGATGTTGAAGCCGCCGATGGAGACCGCGCCCTGCGCCAGCACGCAGATGGTGCCGTCGACCGCCTTGAGCGGCGTCATGACCAGGGTCCCGCCTTCGAGGCTGCTGGCGTCGTAGAGCGAGGTGACGGTCACGTCCACGCGGCTGCCCACCGCGGCGTTGGGGTCGAGGCTCGCCGTCACCGTGACGATGGCCACGTTCTTGGCCTTCAGTTGGTTGGGATCGACGGTCATGTCGAGCTTCTCCAGCAGGTTGGCCAGGGCGTTGACCGTGACCTCGCTGTTGCCGCCGTCGCCGGTGCCGTTCAGGCCCATGACCAGGCCCACCCCCACCAGCGGCTCTTCGGCCGTGCCCTCGAGCAGGGCCAGGTCCTTGATGCGTTCGGTGCCGGCCGCGCCGGCGGCCGCGGGCAGGAGCGCCAGCAGGGCGGCCGCCAGCAGGGCGGTCCGTCCGAAGCGATGGTGCGGGTCGTGCGGCATGCCGGCCTCCTAGAACAACCAGTTGAGGACCTTGGTCACGATGCCCGGGTCCGCGGAATCGGTGACCACGCCCGAGCCGTTGTAGGCGATCTGGGCGTCGGAGATGAAGGTGCTGAGGATCGTGTTGCCGGCGCCGATGTCCCGGGCGCGGCAGACGCCGGTGATCTCGATCAGCTGCTTTTCGCCGTTGATGTTGACCATGCGGGTGCCCTCGAGGCGGTAGTCGCCGTTGTGCAGGACCTCGACGATGCGGGCGGTGATCTCGGCCCGCAGCGACCCGTTGCGCTGGGTCTGGCCGTCACCCTGGTACTTGTTCTCCACGGTCATGTCCCAGGGCTTGACGAAGTCCAGGAAGCCCAGGGCCGGACCGCCGGAGGTCTCGCTCTTGTTGTTCGCCTTGGTCTTGCTGACGGCGTTGGCCGTGGCGCTCTCGGTGATGATGATGGTCACCAGGTCGCCCACCCGGTGCGCCTTGACGTTCGAGACCAGGGAGGCGCCCGAGTGGAAGTCCACCAGGGGGCCGGCTGCCAGGGCGGCCGGGACCGCGCCCGCGAGCAGGGCGACCAGGACGGCGATGATCCGCAGGGTGCGCATGGCTCTCACCTTCTCCATTCCACCAGCCCGGGTCCCGCCACGCGGGCGTTCACCAGCCGGCCGTTCAGCTCGTTGCGGACGGGAATCGTCTGGCCCAGGCAGCCCGGCTGCCGGGCCGTGCAGCGCACGGTCACGGCCACGCCGCCCCGCACCACGCGCAGGTCCACGGGGTCGCCGGCGCGGACCAGGGGGATCTCCCGCAGGTCGCTCGACCGCAGGGCGTCGCCGGCGGCCAGCGTGCGGGCCACGGCCGCCCCGGCCAGGCTCTCCCGGCCGGAGACGGCGCCCGTGGGCAGCTCCGCCAGGTCCTGCCAGGTCCAGGTGAACTGGTCCTCGGCCAGGGGCGCCTCCCGCGGCACCGCCAGGCGGGCCGTCGGCACCTCGGCGTAGGCGTGCAGCACGACCGCGCCGGGGAAGGCCTCCCGCCGCTGGCCCGCCACGAGCTCGAAGCGCACGGTGTTGCGCCCGGGCTCCAGGGGCTGGGTCCGCCGCACCTCCAGCTGCCATCCCGCCGCGGCAGCCGGCAGCTGCCGCGCCGGCAGTTCCAGCTCGAACCAGCTGTCCGGGGCCCCCGGCCGCGCCGCGGGCACCAGGGGCTGGACGGCGCGGCGGGCCGCCTCGTGCAGCTCGTCCGTGCCCACCAGCCGGCCGGCGAAGACCACGACGCACTCGCCCGCACCGCGCATGCGCACGCCCCCGGCCACCCCGGCCGAGACCAGGCGCCGCAGCACGCCGCGATCGGACACTGTCACGCAGGTGCCCGGCACGCCGCCGGCGTGCACGACCACCGGGGCCACCGCCGCCGGCACGGGCCCGCGCGCCAGGTCGGCCACGGTCGCGGTCGTGCCCGCCACGGTCACCGTGTCGGGCAGGACCAGGTCCCAGGCCCCGGCCGGGGCCGACCCCAGGACGAGGGCCGCGACGGCGGCCGGCCAGGTCAGGCGGCGCATCCGGCTACCTCTTCAGGCCGTTGACGATGCGCAGCATCTCATCGGCCATGGTGATGGTCTTGCTGTTCAGCTCGTAGGCCCGCTGGGCCGAGATCATGTTCACCAGCTCGTCGACCGTCTCGACGTTGCTCATCTCCAGGAAGCCCGACGCCGTCTCCCCCATGCCCTCCAGGCCGGGGTTGGCGAGGATGGGCGTGCCGGAGGCCGGGCTCTCGGCGAAGATGTTGCCGCCGCGCGTCTCCAGGCCGCCGGCGTTGGGGAAGCGGGCCAGTTCGAGCTGGCCGATCTCCTGCAGGTTCGAATCGTCGCCCTGGATCCTCACGCTGACCACACCGTCGCGGGAGACCGACAGCTCGACCGCGTCCTCGGGCACCACCAGCGCCGGCTCGATCCGATAGCCCTGGCTGGTCACCACGTTGCGCTCGGCGTCCAGCTTGAACGAGCCGTCGCGGGTGTACTTGATGGTGCCGTCAGGCATGCGCAGCTGGAAGAAGCCGTCCCCCTCGACCATCAGGTCCAGGGGGTTGTTGGTGCTGACGACGGTGCCCTGGCCGAAGTTCTTGTTGGTGGAGATCAGCTTGACGCCGTGTCCGATCTCGACGCGGGACGGCACCGCGCGGCCCTCGGCGTCGACCTGGCCCCCGGGCATGACCTTCTCGTAGAGCAGGTCCTGGAACTCGGCGTGGCTCTTCTTGAAGCCCGTCGTGTTCACGTTGGCCAGATTGTTGGCGATGGTGTCGATGTTCAGCTGCTGGGCCTTCATGCCCGAGGCGGCGGTTCCCATGGCACGGATCATCGTATCTCACCTTTCCCTAGGTCGCGTTGGCGCGGCCCAGCGTGTTGACGGACCTGCTGAGCAGCTCGTCCTCGGTCGTGACGACCTTCGTGTGCAGCTCGAAGGCCCGCTGGGCGGCGATCATGTCCACCAGCACGTCGATGGGGTCGACGTTGCTGCCCTCGAGGTGCCCCTGGGCCAGCACGATCTCGGCTGCCGGCACGTCCTGGGCCTCCAGGCCCTCGGGGGCCTGCAGGCGGTTGGCGCCCTCGTGCTCCAGCCGCGTCGGATCGGCGAAGTCCACCAGGCGCAGGCGCCCGCGCGGCTGCCCGTCCACGGTCACCGTGCCGTCGTTGGCGATGGCGAAGGCCCGCCCGTCCAGGGTCACCGGGCCGCCCTGGCCCAGGACCACGTTGCCCTCGGGCGTGACCAGGCGGCGCTGCGAGTCGAGGGTGAAGGAGCCGGCCCGCGTGTAGCGCTCGCCGGCGTCGGTCTGGACCACGAAGAAGCCGCGCCCCATGATCGCCACGTCCGTCTCCCGCCCCGTCGCCCCCACCGGCCCCTTGCGGGGGTCCAGGGCGTGGGTGACGAGGGTGTCCGGCACGCCGACCGTGGTGCGCCCGCCGGCGGCGGTGCGGCCCGCCGCGGCGGCCGTGATCGCCACATCCGCGTCGGCCACGGGACCGTCCGGCGCGCCCTTCTCGATCACCCGCGTGAGGATCTGGCGGAAGCCGGTCGAATCCACGTTGGCCAGGTTGTTGGCCAGGGCGTCGATGCGCACCTGCTCCATCTGCATGGCTTTCTCGGCGGGGTGCAGGCTCCGGATCACGAGGCTCTCCTTCCGGGTCCACGGCGCCGTCAGGCGGACGGACCCGGTCTCGGTGCGCAAG
>JBHEPC010000463.1:0-3068 GCA_046260475.1 Candidatus Krumholzibacteriia bacterium
CCGGATGAGCTCGGCGCCCTGGCCGGCCAGGTCCTGCACCGGCTCCAGACCCTCCCGCACCGGGATGATGCCCATCTGGCGGTAGTTGAAGAAGTAGAAATCCTCCGTCAGCCGCGGGTCCGCCGGCAGGGCCCACCAGTCGGCGGTGAACAGGATCCGCGAGCCGTCCGGGCTGAGGGA
Organism: Candidatus Krumholzibacteriia bacterium; assembly: GCA_046260475.1. Taxonomy (GTDB): domain Bacteria; phylum Krumholzibacteriota; class Krumholzibacteriia; order LZORAL124-64-63; family LZORAL124-64-63; genus JACZKN01. Next base: position 181 of record JBHEPC010000463.1, read on the forward strand.
CGGATTCAGGTAGTGGTAGCCGTCGCTGGCGGTGTCCGTCGTGACCATCGCCAGGTCGCCGCAGGAGGCGTTGCCGCAGACCGCGAGGGTCTCGGAGGGATCCTGCTTGCCGGTGCAGCCGACGACGACCAGGGCCGCCAGCACCGCCACATAGGCCACGGGGAGGAAGCGGTTGCGCGTCCACTTCATGATTCGGCGAAACCTCCAGCGCGGGGTACGGGGGCGGCGCCGGACGCGGCCAGGGGCCGACCGGTCGCCGAGACAAGGAAAAGTAAGGGCAAGTGCCGGTTGAAATCAACCCGTCGTTCGTCGATCGTCCGCCAGCTTGAAGTTGGTGGCCACCCGCAGCCAGCCCCAGACCGGGTACTTGCCCACCCGCGGCGCCGCGAAACGGCCGGCCCGGAAGGCCTCGGCCGCCGCCCGGGCGAGGTCCGGCGACGGCGCCGCGACCTGGACCACCTGGCGGACCCGGCCGTCCGGGTCCAGCAGCAGGTCGAGGGTCACGCGGCCGGCAGTCCTTTCCTGCAGAGCCCGGGCCGGGTACTGCGGCGGCGGGTTCGCCTCCAGCCGCGCCGGGTAGAGGTTCAGCTCCTGGTACTGGCGCACGATGGTGAAGCTGCGCCCCCCGGTGCACTTGCCCCGCCCCCGTGCCGCCTGGCGCTCCGCGGCGGCGGCATCGCCCCCGGCCCGGGCCACGTCGGCCAGCAGGTAGTCCACCGCCGCGTCGTCGGGGCGGGACCGGGCGGCTTCCTCCAGCAGGACCCGGGCCCGGCCCAGCAGGCGGGGCCGGTTGCGCGCCCAGTCCCCCGTGTCGGCCGCCGGCCCTTCTTCGGGCAGCAGCTCAGGCACGCCCTGGCCGGCCATCAGGTAGAGTTGCCCCAGGGTCAGCAGCACCAGCGGATGGCGGCCGGTTTCGGCCATCGTCAGCTCCAGTTCCAGCATGCCGTCGGAGCCGGAGCCGCCGCGGAAGTACTCCGCGCACAGCGCCAGCTTCGCCTCGACCGCCGGGGGCGCCACCCCGTCGGCAGGGCAGCGGGCCAGCCGATGGCCGCGCCAGTCGCCGTCCGGGACCGGGGTCTCGGCCAGATCCGCGGGCAAGGCCAGGGAGGCCGGCACCTGCGGGCCGCCGGCGGGCCGGGGCGCCGGCGCGCAACCGACGGCCAGGAACACCACCAGGGGCAGGCCGGCCGCCGCACCCAGACCGGCGGCGACGGCGCGGCGCGCGAAGGGACGAGGCTCGGTCACGGGTGCTCCTTCCGGGCGAGGTCGGGGTCCAGGCGCAGGGCGTGCTCCCACTCCTGCTGCGCTTCGGCGGTGCGCCCCAGCTTCAGCAGCAGCACCACCCGGTTGTTGCGGTAGACGGCGTTGGCCGGTTCCAGGGCCACGGCCTGGTCGGCCGCGGCCAAGCCGTCCTCCCAGGCGCCCGACTGCATCAGGTTCAGAGCCACGCGAGCCCAGAACAGCGCGTCGGCGGCTATCGGCGGCGGCGCGGCGCCCTGCTGCAGGGCCCGGGCGTACGCCTGGCTACGGAACGCCGGCCCCCCGGTCCAGCCCTCGGCCTCCACCAGGGCCAGGTGGTCGCGGCGGTCCCACCGGGACCGGTCCTCCCCATCCAGCAGGGCCAGCAGCGCACTGTCCCGGCGGGCCCCGTGCAGGGCGGCCACCAGCAGGCGCCGGCCGCTGGTGTCCGGCGCGGCCGCCTGGGCCCGCTGCAGCGGCGCCACCGCCTCGCCCGGCCGGCCCGAACCCAGCAGCGCCGCGCCCAGGCCCCGCTCGGCCTCGGGGCAGCCGCTACACAGGCGCGCCGCGGCGGCGAAGGCCGCGGCCGCCGCTTCCAGCTGGCCGAACTCGGCCAGGTACTGGGCGTGCTCGAGGCGGTGCACCGGATTGCCCGGGTCCAGCTCCGCCGCCTGGGCGTATTCGGCCAGCGCCCGCCCTCGGCGGCCGAGCGCGGCCAGGGCCAAGCCCAGGTTGCGGTGGGGACCGGCGGCGAAGGGGCGGCGCCCCACGGTCTCTTCCAGCAGGGGCAAGGCCTCCGCGAACCGTCCCAGGGCCAGCAGGGCCAGACCCCGGCGGTCGGCGAGCTGCCAACCGAAGAGGGGATCGTCCCGCCAGTGGACGGCAAGGCGCCCCACCTCGGCCAGGGCCTGCGCCGCCTGGCCGGCGGCGATGAGGCTGTCCACGGCGGCCAGGCGCTCGGGCGCCTGCCGGATGTCCGGCCGTTCCGCCGCCGCAGAGGCGCCGGCGGCCAGGACCAGGACCCAGACCCCGGCCAGGCCCAGGAGCGCCGCCCTGCGGGCGGGCCGCCAACTGCCGACGAGCATGCTTCCACCTCCTTCCGCAGGACCATGATAAGCGCGACGGCCGCCTTGCCATAATGGTGTTTTGACGGACCCTGCTGTGCGTGTTATAATCGTAGATCAAGCAATCACCCCTGGAGAACAATCGCCCCTGGAGTTCGGAGCTGAACCCATGACCCCCTGCCGGACGCACCCCGACCGTCGCCGTCCTGCGCTCTGCGCCCGTGTCTTGCCGGGCCTCGCGCTGGCCGCCGTCGTCCTGGCGGCGGCGATGCCGGCGGCCGCCCTGGTGCGCTTCGATTTCGACCAGGCCTTCTACAGCCATCCGGGCCGCCAGGTCTGGGATTTCTCGGTCACCCGGGTCGATTCCCTCTACCACATCTTCTACCACACGATCCTCGAATCCACCCCCCATTCGAGCTACGCCGACACCATCTGGCACGCCACCAGCACCGACCTGACCCACTGGGACGAGCCCGTGCCCATCGTCCTGAGCGGCACCGGCGCCTGGGACGCGGGCGCGGTCTGGGCGCCGGACATCTTCCGGGACGAGGCCGGCGGCCGCTGGGGCCTGGCCTACACGGGGGC
>JBHEPC010000464.1:0-4375 GCA_046260475.1 Candidatus Krumholzibacteriia bacterium
CCCTTGCGGTGCGGCGCGTAGACCGGCCGGCGCTCCATGAGGTGCGTGACGAGGTTATCGACCCGGTCGCGCTCGAGGAAGAATCGGACCATGCATCCACCCCTGTGGTTGGGCCTCGTGGCTCCGGTCGGGCCCGGATCCAGGATCGGTGGGCGGGCCCCGCGGGTGCGTCCGTCCACCTGGATGAAATGTTTTTTGCAGAACAGTAGTTGTCAAGAAATAAACAGATGGGATCCAGCGAACCTGCAACCCCGCGCCGGATATCAAGATAGGTCCGGTTTCATCCGGCCTTGGCCGCAGCCGGCCCTGCGGCGGCGCCCGGGACCATGCCTCCGCCGGTTTTTCTGGAATCCGCCGCCGTTCCACCTAGATTTGCCCCATGGACCCGTCTGCCGGCATCGCCGCCCTCCTTGCCCAGGCCCAGGCCGCCCCCGACGCGCTGGGCCGGGACGGCTGGACCGCCCTGCTGGCTGCCGACGCCCCCGCCGACCGCGCCGCCCTCCATGCGGCCGCCTACGCCGTGAAGCGGCGCGAGGTGGGCCCGGTGATCCGCCCCCGCGGCCTGGTGGAGATCAGCAACCTCTGCGCGCGGAATTGCCGCTACTGCGGCATCCGGCGGGACAACCGCGACGTCGAGCGCTACCAGCTGGGCACCGATGAGATCGTCGCGGCCGCCCGGGACGTCCATGCCGCCGGCTACGGCTCCCTGGTCCTGCAGGCGGGCGAGCGCCGCGACCCGGCCTTCGTCGAGTACGTGACCGGGACCCTGGCCGCCGTCCACGCCGCCACCGGGGGCGTCCTGGGCGTGACCCTGTCGGTGGGCGAGCAGTCGGCCGCCGTCTACCGCCGCTGGCGCGAGGCCGGCGCCCACCGCTACCTGCTGCGCATCGAGACCGCGCACCGTGGCCTGTTCCGCGCCCTGCATCCTGCGGATCAGGGCTGGGACGAGCGCGCCGCCGGCCTGGACCTGCTGCGGGCCGCCGGCTACCAGGTCGGGACGGGCGTGCTCATCGGCCTGCCGGACCAGACGGCCGCCCACCTCGCCGACGACCTGCTGTTCCTGCGGGACCGGGACGTGGACATGGTCGGCATGGGGCCCTTCATCCCCCACGACGGCACGCCCCTGGCGGACGTCGTCTGCGCGCCGGCCCGCCAGCTGGACCTGGGCTTGGCCATGATCGCCTGCGCCCGGCTGCTGCTGCCGGACGCCAACATCGCCGCTACCACGGCCCTGGAAGCCCTGGACCCGGACGGTCGGCGCCGCGGCCTGCTGGCCGGCGCCAACGTGGTGATGCCCAACCACACCCCGGCGCGCGTGCGCGGCGCCTACGACCTGTACCGGGGCAAGCCCGCGGCCGACGATCCGCGCGCCGCCCTGGTGGCGCTGGCAGACGCGATCGGCGAGACGGTCGGCTGGGGAGACCGCGGCGACTCGCCCCGCTGGGAGCGCCGGAGCCGGACCGTCGGCGATCCGCGCTGATCCTCGCGCCCACGCGGGTCAGGCCGTCGGCACCGCCGCCCGCACCAGCTCCGAGAACACCACGCCCTCGAGGCCGCGGATGGCCTGGGCCATGCGGCCGATCTCGCCCGGCGTGCCACGCAAGATGATGGTTTCCAAGCAGTTGTCGTGGTCCAGATGCACGTGGGTGCTGCACAGGATGTGCACGAAGTCGCGGTGCTGGATGCGGTGCAGCCGGTCCTTCAGCCCCCGCCGGTGGTGGTCGTAGCAGATGGTCAGCACCCCGTGGACCTCGCCTTCGGGCTCGTCCCACGCGTCGCGCACGAGCCGGTCGCGGATCAGGTCGCGCACCAGCCCGGAGCGCGAGTCGTAGCCCCCGGCGACCAGGCGCCGGTCCAGCGCCTGCAGCAGGGCCGCGGGCAGGGAGACGGTGAAGCGGCGGAGCGCGTCGTCGGTCATGGTCAGTCCCAGTCGTGGGTGTGGTAGTGGCGGTGCTCGACCTGGCCTTCGCGGTGGCGATGGCGGTGGCTGTGCACCAGGTTCGCCCGCGCCAGGACCTCGTGGTCGCCGCGCAGGGCCAGCACGTCGCCGTCGTGGACGATGGTGTGGTCCTCGCCCAGGACCAGGCAGCGCTCGCCCAATTCGCTCGCCAGCGACAGGTTGTGGGTGGCCACGAGCAGGGTCTGGGGCAGGTCCTGCAGGAAGTCCACCAGCCAGCCGGTGCTGCGCGGGTCCAGGGCGCTGGTGGGCTCGTCCAGCAGCAGCAGCCGCGGGTCCAGCACCAGCAGCGCGGCCAGGCACACCAGCTGCTTCTGGCCCGCGCTCAGGGTCCAGGGCGCGCGGTCCAGCACGCCCGCCACGCCCACCCGGTCGGCCCACAGACGGGCGCGGTCCTCGGCGTCGTCCAGCCCGTGCTGGCGCGGCCCGAAGGCGATCTCGTCCAGCACGGTCGGGTTGAAGAGCATGGCGTCGGGGTTCTGGAACAGCAGCCCGACCTCCTTGCGGAAGCGGCGGCGCCAGGCCTTGTCGCGCAGGCCCTGGTGCACGGCGCGGCCGGCGTAGAGCACGCGGCCCGCGGTCGGCTCCGTCACCCCCGCCAGCAGCTTCAGCAGGGAGGACTTGCCGGAGCCGTTGCAGCCCAGCAGCACCGCCTTATCGCCGGACGCCAGGGCGATGTCCACGCCGGCCAGGGTGACCGTCGCGCCGAAGGCGTGGTGCAGGTTCTCAGTCGCGATCAAGGAAGAACCCCCGCGCGTCCAGGGCCTGGGTCATCTGCGTCGCGTCGTGCTCGGCCCGGCGGGCGAACCACGCGGCGGTGGCCGCCCCGTGGCGCAGGGCCGTCGGCAGGTCCGGGCGATGCGGCGTCCGCACGGCCAGGGCATCGCGGAAATCGCCGAACAGCCGCCGGAACGTGAGCACCTGGCTGGTGGCCAGCACCAGCAGGAAGCGCAGCGTGGCCGAGAACCCCAACGCCCGCTGCAGGTTTACCGCCGGCAGCACCCGGAACGCCAGGCCCACCAGCAGCAGCACCCGCAGGTCCAGGCGCAGCAGCACGGTCCCCGCCGCCGCCGGCTCGTGCCGGGCCATCAGGAGGTAGCCCAGGGAAACCGCCAGGACGAAAGGCAGCGCCGCCCGCACGACTCGCCCCAGCAGCCGCGGCAGGCCTCGCCCCGCCGAGAGCAGCACCAGCGCGGCGCCGGCACCCAGCAGCCGCGGGTCGTGGACCAGCGTGGCCGTGACCACAGCCGCCAGGTAGCCCGCCAGCAGGGCCCGGTCCCTCATGCCACCTCCTGGGCCGGCGCCAGGATGCGCCAGGCCAGCACCGTCACGATCCCGTCGGCCACGCCCACGGCCAGGTGCGGGATGACCACCGCGGGCAGGGTCACCGCCCAGCCGAAGGGGAAGAACAGGGGCGTGCCGTCGGCGGCCCGGGCCACCAAAGGCTGCAGGCCCAGCACCAGGGCCACGAGCACCGCCGGCACCACCGTCCCGCACCAGCCCGCCAGGAACAGGCCCGTCCGCCCGCGCCCCGCCAGGCGCAGCACGCCGACGGCCGCCAGGCTGCCCCCCATCCCCATGGCCAGGGCGTTGACCGGCAGCGCGGTCACGCCGCCGTCGCCGAACATGAGCGCCTGCATCAGGAACACCAGGGACAGGGCCAGGAACCCTTGCCACACCCCGAACAGGGCCGCGATCATGCCCACTCCGGACACGTGGACCGTGGTGCCGCCGGGCAACGGCAGGGTCACCAGCATCAGGGCGAAGGCCGCCGCCGTGGCCACCGCCAGGCGCGGCAGCGCCGCCGGATCCAGCCGGCGCCGCAGGCGGCGCAAGCCCACCGCCCACAGCACGCCCGCCGCGCCGTAGGCCGGCCCGTACACCTGGGGGGCGAGGAAGCCGTCGGGGATGTGCACGCGGCGCCTCCTGGAACAGGCAGGTCAGTGAAGCCGGGAGCCGGCCGGACTCCTGGCCCTCGTCATCGTCAGCGTGATCGTCATCGTCTTCGCTGCAGGGTCAGGGACACGATCCCGAAGACGCCCAGCAGCACGCCGACACCGGCCATCAGCTTCCAGGCGCGGCCGCCGCCGGCCGGCCGCGGCGCCCCGGCCCCGACCGCGGCCAGCGCCGCGTCCACCACGACCGGCACCACGGCCCCATGGCCGTCCTCGCCGGTGATCTTCACCGTCCACTCGCCCGCCCGGTCAGGCAGGAACACCACGCGGCCCAGGCGGTCGGTGCGCCCCACCTGGAAGGCGGGCGGGCCGCCGGGGGGCAGGACTTCGCAGGGGACGAAGGCCAGGGGCGAGCCGCCCTCGTGGCGGACGGTCACGGTCACGGCGCCGCCGTGGCCGACGGTGGCCTCGACCCCGTGGGCGAGGGCCGCGGCCGCCGGCAGGAGGGCCAGGGCGAGCACCG
>JBHEPC010000466.1:0-3487 GCA_046260475.1 Candidatus Krumholzibacteriia bacterium
CTGCGGGGCTCCGGGCCCGGCCGGCGCCCCGGCCGCGGCACCCCGGCGATCGACGCGGCCGCGGCCGCCGACCGCTGGGAACTGTGGAACCTGCGCGCCTTCTGGCCCGACGCCGGCCCCGCCGACCTGGCCGGAATGAAGGCGAGGCGCGCTGCGATCCTGGCGAGGGAACGGGAGGCTCTCGCCGGGTTGTGGTCGGGGGACGAGGTGATCCTCTCCCCCGGCCACGGTTTCCTGGCCGCTGCCCCGGACCTGACCCGGGGGCTGGTGGTCTCCCTGCACCAGGGACCCTACCAGCTGGTGCCGGAGATCTTCCTGGCCGCCGGCCGGACCCCCCTGGTCCTGGCCAGCCCCGCGGCCCGGGACCACAACCGCGACCGCAGCGAACGTTTGGCCGCGCGGCTGGGCTACCAGGGCCGCATCGCCTGGCTGGACGTGACCCGGCGTGCCGACCTGCGGCGTTTTTTGGCCGGCGTGCGCGACCCCGGGCAGGCGGTGATCGCCTACCTGGACGGCAACCTGGGCAGCGGCGGCTACGGCCAGACCCGCGACCGCGGTCTGCCCTACCGTTTGCCCGGCCGTGATCTGCGGGTCCGCACGGGTCTGGCCCGGCTGGCGGTGCGCCTGGGCTGCCCCATCCATCCGGTGGCGGTGCACTGGGGGCCGGACGGCCGGCCCGCGTGGAGCCGCGGCCCGGTGCTGCGCCCGGGCCGCCAGGCCGATCCCGACGCCGTGGCGGAACTGCTGTGGGACTGGTGCTTCAGCGAGGTCATGGCCCGGCCGGAGCAATGGCGCATGTGGCCCATGCTCAAGGAATCGAGCGCCTGCTTCGCCGCCGACCAGGCCGATGCCCAGGTGGTGCCCCTGGGCCTGCGCCGGGACTACGAGCGGGCCTTCGCCGCCTGCCTGGACCGGGCCCCGGGGACGGTGCGCCTGTGCCTGGAGCGCGACACGGAGGTGTGGCCGGGGGACGTGCTGGTCGACCTGGAGGGCGACCGTTTCTTCCCGGCCGCCGGGCTGCGGGACGAGGACCTGGGGCCGCTGCGGACGGGCCGGCCCACCCTGGCCCAACTGGCCGATTACCACGGTCTGGCCTGGGTGCAGTTCCACGGCCTGCGCCTGTGCCTGCTGGGCCTGGCGCGCCTGGGCGGCTGACGATGCCGCACCTGCTGCGGGTGCATCCCCACCGCGAGGGGCCGTGGTTGGTCGTCCACGGCCGGCGACGCCTCGCGGTGCCGCCGGAGCTCGGCCGCCGTCTGCTGGACCTCGACGGCGGCCGGCCCGGCGTGCCCGAACTGGCCCTGCGGCTGGGGGGCGACGTGACCGCGGCCCGGGCCCTGCTGGCGCCGGCCGGGCGGCGGCGGAGCCGCGGGCCGTGGCTGAGGCTGCCCTTGGTCCCGGCCAAGATGGTGCGCCGCGCCGCCGGTCGGCTGCGGCCGCTGGCCTCGTGGCCGGCCTTGGGTGTGGCCGCCGCAGGGGGGGTGACCCTCGTCCTGATCGGCAATGGCACCGGGCCACTCGCGGGCTTGCCGGCCCTGGCGGCGGCCTTGTCGCTTTTCCTGGCGGGCGCGGTCATCCACGAACTGGGCCATGCGGCGGCGCTGGCACGGTCCGGCTACCCCCCGGGGAGCATCGGCGCGGGGCTGGTGGCGGTCGTGCCCGTGCTCTGGTGCGACGTTTCGGCAGTGACCCTGTTGGGCCGCGGCGGGCGGGCCCGGGTCGCCCTGGCGGGCCCGGCGTTCCAGGTGGCCTTTGCGGGGATCCTGACGGCGGCCGGCCACCTCGGACCCGAAGCGGCGGCAACGGCGTGCGGCGCCGCGGCGGCGTGGTCCCTGCTGGCGGCCGCCTGGAGCCTGCTGCCGGTCTTCCGTGCCGACGGGTTCTGGCTCGTGACCGACCTGCTGGGGCTGGACGACCTGGACCGCCTGGCCCGGGCCGGGGACAGCAGCCGCACGCGGCTCCTGCTGGGCGGCTACAGGCTCCTGCACGGGGCCTTCTTCGTCACCGCCGGCGCTGCGGCGCTGCAGCGGGGCGGGCGTTGGGGAAGCGTGGCGGGAACGGCGCTGCTGCTGTTGGTGGCGGTCCGGACGGTGCGGTTCCTGCGGGCCCTGCGGGCCCTGCGGGCTGGTCCGGCCGTTTCGGCCTGACAGCGCGGCGGCGATGGGCCTACAATGGGGTGGCCGGCGATGGGGCCGGCGGAGGAGCCCCGTGCGTGACGACACCCTGCATCCCGATCCAACGGATCCAACGGATCCAACGGATCAACCGGATCATCCGGATCATCCCGCCGACGCCGGCGCTGACCCCGCCGACGCCGTCCCCCTGCCCATCGACGGCATCCTGGACCTGCACACCTTCCAGCCCCGTGACGTGAAGGACCTGGTCCCGGTGTGGCTGCAGGAGTGCCAGGCTGCGGGCATCCTCGACGTGCGGATCATCCACGGCAAGGGGATCGGCGTGCTGCGGACCATCGTGCAGGGCGTGCTGGCGCAGCATCCGGCGGTGGAGAGCTACGGGCATCCGACCGATGGCGGCTCGTGGGGTGCGACGGTGGCCCGGCTCCGGGCGAAGGAGTGAGATGGGGCGCGGCAAGGCACGGTCGGGCGGAAAGAAGGGCAAGGGCCCGGGGGTGCAGCGGTCCATCCGCTTCGACCTGGTCGAGACGCCGCCGGACGAGGACGGCCGGCCCCTCGACCCGGATCGGCCACCCGAGATTCTGCTGCGCAAGCTGACCCTGGCCGAGGCCCTCGACCGGCTGGAGACGCAATTGCGCACCTGGGCGGCGCGGGGGCAGGACCGGGTGCTGGTGGTGCACGGCAAGGGCAGCCGCTCGGCCCGGGGGGTTCCCGTGTTGGGGCCTGAAGTGCGCCGATGGTGCAGCGAGCACCGGGGGCTGGTATCTTCCTGGGAAGAGGCGCCGGCCCGCTGGGGCGGCGCGGGGGCCATCGTGGTGCGGCTGCGCTGAAAGCGGACCGCAGGCGGACCGGGAGCAGGGGCGCATGGTGATCGACCGATTCGTAGACCCGCCGGCTGGTGGGCAGTTCCCGCCGGGGTTCCTGCAAGGGCGCTGCGCCCTGGTCACCGGGGGCGCCCGGCGCATCGGCCGCGCCCTCGTGGAGGCCCTGGCCGGTGCGGGGGCGGTGGTGGTGATCCACTACCGCACCTCCGAGGACGACGCCCGCGCGGTGGTGGCGGCGGTGGAAGCGGGCGGCGGCGAGGCCTACACCCTGCACGCGGACCTGGCCAGCAGCGAGGTGGGCCTGCAGCTGGTGGACGAGGCGGCCGAGCTGGCGGGGCAGCCCATCGACATCCTGGTGAACAACGCCTCGGTGTTCGAACCGCTGGACGTGATGACCACCACCGTGACGGACTGGGACCGCAACATCGCGGTGAACCTGCGGGCGCCCTTCCTGCTGGCCCGCGGCCTGGCGCGGCAGCTGCCCCGGGGCAAGGTCGGCGACGTGGTGAACCTCAATGACGACCGGGC
>JBHEPC010000473.1:0-4733 GCA_046260475.1 Candidatus Krumholzibacteriia bacterium
GTCATGAAGGTGCTCGGCATCGCCTGGCTCGCCAACCGGATGCCGCGGCGCTGGGAGAAGTACCATTGCTGGATACTGCCGGCCCTCTTCGTGGAGGTGACCCTGGAGGTGCTGCGTCCGGAGGGGACCAGCCACGAGGACCTCGTCGACCGGTACATGTACTGACCCGAAGGCGACCGGCACCGGCGGACGCGGAACAAAAAGAATCCCTGACGCTCAAGGCATCAGGGACTCTTTCAAAGTGGTAGCGGGGACAGGATTTGAACCTGTGACCTTTGGGTTATGAGCCCAACGAGCTACCAGACTGCTCCACCCCGCAACCGGATCCTTTGCCGCCGCCGTGGCGGCGAATGGCGAATATAGACACCGATCCCGGCGAAGTCAAGGCACGGGGTCGGCTTCCCCGCCGTCGGCGGCCGGGGCCTGCAGGACCGTCAGGACCTCCTCGTCCGGGCGCCGCATGCCGTAGCGCTCGCGGGCCAGGAACTCCACCGCCTCCGGGTCCGCGGCCAACTCGGCCAGGCGCCGGGCGGTGAGGCCGTTCTGACGCTCCAGTTCCGTGACCTGGGCCTGAAGACGCGCCGCCTCGCCCCGCAGCCGCCACCAGGTGACGACGCCGTTCTCGCCGAACTGGGCCAGCACCGCGAAGACCGCCGCGGCGCCCACCACCAGCAGCACGAGCGAGCGGCGGGCCAAGTCGCCCCGCTGGGGCGTGCCGCGGGCGAAGGTGCGGCGGTCGCCGCCGGGGGAGGGTGCGCGCGTGTCCACGGTCCGTCGTGCTCCGATCCGGGGAGTCCGTTCCCCGCGGGTGTGCCGGGGCGGGCCCGGGGGCCCACCCCGCGCCGGGCTCAGCGCAGATTGTAGAAGCAGTCCCGACCCGGGTAAAGGGCCAGGTCTTCCAGCTCCTCCTCGATGCGCAGCAGCTCGTTGTACTTGGCGACGCGGTCGCTGCGGCAGAGCGACCCGGTCTTGATCTGGCCGGCGTTGGTGGCCACGGCCAGGTTGGCGATGGTGGCGTCCTCGGTCTCGCCGCTGCGGTGGCTGATCACGTTGGTGTAGCGGGCGCGCTTGGCGATCTCGATGGTCTCGAGGGTCTCGCTCAGGGTGCCGATCTGGTTCAGCTTGATCAGGATGCTGTTGCAGCAGCCCTCGGCGATGGCGCGCCGCAGGCGCGTGGGGTTGGTCACCAGCAGGTCGTCGCCCACGATCTGGACGCGGTTGCCCAGCGCCTCGAACTGCTTGCCCCAGCCGGCCCAGTCGTTCTCGTCCAGGCCGTCCTCGATGGACATGATGGGGTAGTTCTCAACCAGCTCCTTGTACCAGGCCACCAGGCGCTCGGCGGGCCAGGGCTCGCCGCCCTCGGCCGGCAGGAGGTAGGAGCCGTCCTGGTGCATGCCGCTGGCGGCCACGTCCAGCGCCAGCACGATGTCCTCGCCCGGCCGGTAGCCCGCCTTCTCGATGGCGGCCATCAGCAGGTCCAGCGCCTCGCGGTTGCTGCCCAGGTTGGGGGCGAAGCCGCCCTCGTCGCCCACGCTGGTCGCCAGGCCCTTGTCACTCAGGATCTTCTTGAGGGCGTGGAAGGTCTCGGCGCCGTAGCGCAGGGCCTCGCGGAAGGTGGGCGCGCCCACCGGCATGATCATGAACTCCTGGATGTCCACGTTGTTGTCGGCGTGGGCGCCGCCGTTCAGGACGTTCATCATGGGCACCGGCAGGGTGCGGGCGTGGACGCCGCCGATGTACTGGTAAAGGGGCAGGCCCACGCTGGCGGCCGCGGCCTTGGCCACCGCCAGGGACACGCCCAGGATGGCGTTGGCGCCCAGCTTGCTCTTGTTGGGGGTGCCGTCCCGCTCGATCATGATGCGGTCGATCAGCGCCTGGTCGGTGGCGTCGACGCCGGTCAGCTCGTCCTCCAGGTCCTGCACGTTGGCCACCGCCTGCAGCACGCCCTTGCCCCCGTAGCGGTCCTTGTCCCCGTCCCTGAGCTCGATGGCCTCGTGCTCGCCGGTCGAGGCGCCGCTGGGCACGGCGGCCCGGCCGACGTTGCCGTCCTCGAGGAACACGTCCACCTCGACGGTGGGGTTGCCGCGGGAATCGAGGATCTCGCGGGCCTGGATCAGCTCGATGTAGCTCATGGGGCACTGCTTTCTGCAAGGTCTGCGGACGGGCCACCGCACGGTGGCCAAGGCTCGGCACGCCGGGAGTTTAGATCCCGTCCGGCGGAGTGTCAACCCGGGCCCGGGGGCCGCCCCGGGACAGCGTGGTTGACCCGGCGCCCGGACGGCGCCTATCTTCGCCCGACCGCCCCGCCGGCGGGCGCCGCGAAAGGCACGGGATGTTCGACCGCCACCAGGATCTCAAGACCATCCGCCGCTGCAAGCGGGGCGAGGAGGATGCCTTCCGGGAGATCCTGGAACGGTACCGCGGGCCGATCTACAACCTGTGCTACCGCATGAGCCGCAACGCGGAGGACGCGCGGGACCTGGGGCAGGAGGTCTTCATCAAGGTCTTCTCGCTGCTGGACCGCTTCGACGAGGACTATGCCTTCAGCAGCTGGCTGTTCCGCATCGCCACGAACCACTGCATCGACCACCTGCGGCGCAACCGCCTGCGCTTCCTCTCCCTGGACGGCGCCACCGGCCCGGACGGGCAGGAGTACGAGTTCCAGCTGCCGTCGGACCTGCCCGCACCGGATCAGGTGCTGCAGCGCAAGGAGGCCCTCGAAAGGCTGGAGGAGGTCATCGGCGAGCTGCCGCCCCACTACAAGGCCATCACGCTGCTGCGCCACGACCAGCAGTTGAGTTACGAGGAGATCGCCGACGTCCTGTCCCTGCCCCTGGGCACGGTCAAGGCCCGCATCCACCGGGCCCGCAACCTGGTCCAGCAGATGCTGAAGGCCCGGGCCTACGACATCTGAAGCCGGCCGGGCCGGCCGGCGGGGAACGGAATTTTTTTTGGAAACCGTGAAACCCCGGGCGTCGGGTGCCGTATGACGCCTGCAGGTAGGTGATCAAGTCAATGTCGGGGGATAAGACACCTGCCTGCACGAGGGGTGGAAACGGGTCCGGGCTTGGCCCGGACCGTTTCCCCCCGAGTCGACGACCAACCGTCGCCCGCGGTCCCGGGCCGGCACCTGCGGCCGGGAGCGGGGACGACGCAGAAGGAGGCGGTCATGGACGGCCGCAACGATATGAACGACAAGCCTTTTGCCTGCGCCGAGTGCCGCGGGGAGCTGCAGGAGTACCTGGACGGGACCCTGGAGAAGACCCGGTCCGTCGCGGTCTTCCTGCACCTGCGCGCCTGCGCCGACTGCCAGCGGGAGCACGACCGGCTGCAGGCCCTGTTCGGGCTGCTGGCCGCCCTGCCCCGGCACGAGGTGCCGGCGGACTTCGACGCGCCGATCCTGGCCGCCGTGCCCCTGGCCGCGTACCGGGCCATGGAGCCCCTGCGCCGGCAGCGGGTGCCCGTGTTCCTGGAGGAGCAGGCCCTGCCGGCCTTCGTCCGCGCCCGGTCGGTGCGGGCGGCGGGCCTGGTGATCGCCGCCGGTGCGGTCGGGGCGGTCCTGGCGGCGGCTGCGCCGCAGGGCCTGCTGGCCCTGGCCGGCGCCGGTGCGGCGCCCGAGATCCTGGTGCGCCTGCAGGGCATGGCACGCCGGCTGACGCTGGCGGTGCGCCGGGCCGAGGGCTGAGGCTTGTGAACGAACCGTGCGGACAGGTCCGCCCTGCGGGGCGACGTCCCTGGACAGAAGGCGGCCCCACCCTGTCCGCACTTCTCTTGCGCTGCATGCTGCTCGGTGCCCTGGGCCTGCTGGTCCAGGGCGCCGTCGTGCCGGCCGCCGGCGCCGCCACCGCCCAGGCCGAGGCCCGTGCCCCCCGGCCGGCCCCGCCTCCCGCGTCGACCCCCCGGTCCGGCGCCCGGGCCTTCAGCTTCGATTTCGATTACGAGTTGCCGGACAGCGCCCAGCGCGACTCGTTGCTGCTGGAGATTCGCCGCTACAGCGCCATGATCGGGGACCTGCGCGACTCCCTGACCACCGAGCACGGCGAGATCCGCCTCGCCCCCGAGGATCGGGCCAGGCTGGAGCGCTCCATCGGCGACATCTCCAAGGTGATCGAGAGCATCAGCACCGAGTTGGGCCGGCTGGAGTTCGAGGTCCGCGACAACACCATCAGCCTCCTGGACGAGGGCGGCAAGGGCATCGTCATCACGATCCCCGAGAACCTGGACGAGCAGGTCAGCCAGGGCTTCCACGCCCTGAGCCAGATCATCCTGTCGGAGCTGCCGGATACCGTGCGCATGGACGCCCGGCGCCACCTCAGCTGGTTGGGCCAGTCGCCGCCGCGCCCCCCCCGGGGCGCCCGCAAGGTCGTGCAGGGCAACGTGGTCAAGGTCTGGGACGATCTGCTGGTGCCCTGGGGCGAGGACGTGCGCGGGGACGTGGTCGTGGTCTTCGGCAACAGCGAGGTCCAGGGCCGGGTCGACGGCAACGTCGTGGTCGTCTTCGGCAACCTGCAGCTGGGAGACTCGGCCGAGATCAGCGGCCAGGTGGTCACCGTCGGCGGCCGCCTGGTGCAGGACGAGGGGGCCAGCGCCGGCGACGTCTTCGTGCTCGACCCCCTGGGAGCGCGGCGCGGCCTGACCTCCTACGGCGTCTTCGGCGGGGGTCTGCGCGGCTTCCTGGTCAGCCAGTTCCTGTTCCTGCTCATGCTGACGGTGGCCCTGGTGGCGGCGATGGC
>JBHEPC010000014.1:0-2775 GCA_046260475.1 Candidatus Krumholzibacteriia bacterium
AGGCCCCACTCCCGGCGCTCGATGCCCGCGGTGTCGTCGTTGCGCTCCTTCATGCGCTGGACGGCGCGCTCCTTGGCCAGCTGCAGCCGGTCGTCCTGGAACGCGGGGTTCCGCAGGCAGTCGATCAGCAGGGCCAGGCCCGCGTCCAGGTCCTTGGCCAGCAGGTTCAGGCTCACCCACGACTCGGCCGGGCCGGTGCGCACGCCGCCCATGCCCATCATGCCGCGGCGGCCGCCGCCCATGCCCGAGCCCAGGTCGGCGCCCAAGGCGGCCAGGCGGTCCTCCAGCTGCTCGGCCGTCAGCGAGGCCGTGCCGCCGGAGGTCAGCAGGTCCATCATCAGGCCGCCGGCGCCTTCCTTGCCCGCCGGGTCCAGGTCCGGGCCCAGGCGCAGCAGCACCGAGATGTTGACCAAGGGCAGCGAGAGGTCGGGCACGAGATAGGCGACCATGCCGTTCTTCAGGGTGGTCCGGTAATCCTTGGCCACCGGCGCGTCGTACTTCAGTTCGGGAAAACTCAGCTTTTCCGGGCGCGCCGGGATGTCCCCGGCGGCGGCCGCCGGCAGGGCGACCGCGACGAGGCCCGCGGCCAGCAGCGCCGCGGCGACGGTGTTCAGGCTGCGCATCACTGGCCCTCCTTCTGCAGCTGGGTAAGCTTCTCCTGCGCCTTGATGCGCACGTGGTCCATGGCCGGCTTCATCTCCGGGGGCAGGCGGTCGCCCATCTGGTCCATGCGGGCGAGCATCTCCTGCACCTCGGCGGCGCTGGTCAGGCCGTCCAGCCGCGCCAGCGACTGCTGCACCATCTGCCGGCCCTGGGGCGAGAGCCCGGCCAGCGCCGGATCCTCGGGCGCGGCCGAGGCCAGCCGCGTCCAGGTGGCCACGGCGCGGTTCTCCGTGGTGAAGTATTCCTTCGCCACCCGCTGCACGTCCTGGGCGGTGACCTGCTGGATCTGGCGGTCGATGCGGTCGGCGTCGCGCCACGAGCCCTGCGCCTCGGCGGCGCCGTAGCGGATCATCTGGAAGAAGTTGCCGTCGAGCATGCGCCAGGTGCGGGTCAGGTAGCGGTTCTTCACCGCCTGCAGCTCGTCCGTGCCCACGGGCTCGGCCTGCAGCTTCGCGATCTCCCCGTGCACCGCCTGCTCCAGGGCCTGGGGCGAGGTGCCGTCCTTGCACTCGGCGTCGATCTCGAACATGCCCTCGTACTTGCGCGAGTCCTGGCCGGCGCGCGCGCTGTTGGCCACGCCCCGGCCCAGCACCAGGTTGCGCCGCAGGCGCCCGGTGTCGCCGTTGAGCAGTTCGGCCAGCACCATCAGGGCGGGCGTGTCCTTGTGCACCACGGCCACGGTGTGCCAGCGCACGGTCACCGCGGGGTTGGTCTCGGCCTCGCCGTAAAAGCGCTTCTCGCCGGTCTGGCGCGGCTCCATGGTGATCATGGGCGGGGGCGGCACGGCGCCGCGGGGGATGCGGCCGAAGTACTGCTCGGCCAGGGCGACGGCCTGCTTGGGGTCGAAGTCGCCCACCAGCACGGCGCAGACGTTGTTGGGCGCGTAGTAGGTGGCGTAGTAGTCGTCCGCGTCCCGCTTGGTGATGAACGGCAGGTCGCTGGCGTAGCCGATCACCGGCCAGGTGTAGGGGCTGGCGTCCCAGAACATGGCGTCGAAGCTCTCCTGGAACTTGCCCAGGGGCGTCGACTCCACGCGCAGGCGCCGCTCCTCGTACACCACGTCGCGCTCGGAGTAGAACTCGCGGAACACCGGGTTCAGCAGCCGGTCCGACTCCATCCAGAACCACAGCTCCAGCTTGTTGGCCGGCACGGTCATGATGTAGAAGGTCATGTCCTCGCTGGTGAAGGCGTTCAGGCGCGAGGCGCCCTCGCGGGACAGCACCTGGTCGAACTCGTTCTTGACCATGTTGTCCCGCTGCAGCACGACCAGCGAGTCGAACCGCGCCTCCAACGCGCGGAACCGCGGCGTCCTGGCCTCGGGCGAGGTGACGTCGGCGATCTCGCCCCGGCGCAACCGGTCGCGCTGGGCCAGCATCTCGGCCCGCATCTGTTCCTGCAGGGCCTCCTGCTCGTCGATCAGCCGCTTGTCCAACTCGTAGTCGCGGGTGCCGATGGTGCGGGTCCCCTTGAACATCATGTGCTCGAAGAGGTGGCTGATGCCGGTGATGCCCGGCCGCTCGTTGGCCGAGCCCACCTTGGCCACCCAGCCGGCGGCCACCGTGGGCGACAGGTGGCGCGGCACCAGCAGCAGCTTCATGCCGTTGGCCAGGACGTGCTCCTGGACGTCAGGCGCGGCGGCCTGGTCCGCGGCCGCGGCAGCCGGGGCCGCGGCCGCGGCAGCCGGGTCCGCCAGGGCGCACAGGACCAGGGCCACGGCCGCCAGGCCGGCGGCGGATCGTACGGGGACGGGGAACATGGGTTCCTCCAGGGTTGCGGGGTCGGGGGTCGGGGGATGCGACCGCCGCGCATCATACCCCACGGGACCGGGCCGGGGAACGGCCTTGGTCAGGTGGCGTCGCCGCGGGGCCCGTGCGTGTTCGCCACACCCGGGTCCGACTGTGGCGACAGCACCACACATGCAGGGTGGTTCGCGAAGCCCGGGCGTTCCATCTAAAATGTTGTGGTATAACAGGCTGTATGGATTCCGCCTCCGGCCTCGCCCCGGGAACATTCCCTGCGATCCCCTGGACGAACCACGCATTGTCCCCCAGCCGGCACAGCCGGCAAACTTCCAGGAGGTTTCGCCATGACGAAGAACCTGCGCACCACCAC
>JBHEPC010000033.1:0-5432 GCA_046260475.1 Candidatus Krumholzibacteriia bacterium
GGCCTGGACGGCAACCACGTCATGCGCCTGCGGGTGCCGCCCGGACCGGGCGGCGCGGACCTGGTCAAGGTCCTGCCCGGCGCCTGGGACCGGCTGTACGTGCGCTGGTACGTGCTCTGGGAGCCCGGCTACGACTTCACCGCCCTGAACCACGGCGGCGGCCTGATGGCCGGCAACCGCGCGCTGCTGGCCCGCAGCGGCATCCGCCCCGACGGCACCGACCGCTTCATCGCCACGCTCGAGCCCAACCCCACCAGCGCCCGGCTCAACGCGTACGCCTACTACCGGGGCATGTACCAGGACTGCGCCAACCCCGACGGCGCCTGCTGGGGCGACCGCTTTCCCTGCATGGTAGACGAAGGCCAGGGCTACTGCACCCGGCCGCAGCACCCGCGACCCGCCGCTGCCGCCGGTGCTGACCACCGGCCGCTGGTACTGCATCGAAATGCTCCTGGACGGCGGCACGCCCTCGGCCGACGGGGCGGCGGCCGACGGCGTGCTGGACATCTGGGTCGACGGCCAGCAGCTCGGGCCCTGGGACGACCTGTGGCTGCGCACCACACCGGACCTGAAGATCGGCATCCTCTGGCTGAACCTCTACCACCACGCCGCGCACAGCGTCGAAGGCATCTACCTCGACAACGTGGTCGTCAGCACCGCACCCATCGGCTGCCTGGACGCCGGCATCCCCGCTGTCCGGACCAGCTGGAGCGGCGCCCGGACCCGCTACCGCTGACGGCGCGCGGCCCGGCCGCCGACGCGAAGGGGCGGGCCCGACGGCCCGCCCCTTCGCTCGTCCGGACCGGGATCCCGGTCTCAGCCGTTGGTCATGGCCTCGAGCTTCAGCAGCTTCTCCCACTCCGCGTCGATGTGCTGCTGCGAGGTCTCGAGCAGGTGCTCGTTGCCCGGCTTGAACAGGTGCTTGAAGCGGCCCTGCTTCTTCATCCACGGGGCGATGGGCGCCCGCTCCTTGGGCTTGTTGTTGATGGTGTAGCGGCCGTTCTCCACCTCGAACAGCGGCCAGAAGTTGGTCTCGACCGCCTCCTTCGCCAGCTCCATGCCGATGGCGGTGTCGAAGTGCCAGCCCACCGTGCAGGGCATCAGGATGTTCAGGAACGCCGGACCGTCGCAGGCCAGGGCCTTCTCCACCTTCGTGGCCAGGTCCTTCCAGTGGAAGGGCGTGGTCTGGGCCACGTAGGGGATGTTGTGGGCCACCAGGATCTTGGTCAGGTCCTTGCGGTTCTGCTCCTTGCCCTGCTTGACCGTGCCGGCGGGCGCGGTCGAGGTGTGGGCGCCCAGGGGCGTCGCGCTCGAACGCTGGATGCCGGTGTTCATGTACGCCTCGTTGTCGTAGCAGACGTACAGCATGTTGTGGCCGCGCTCCATGGCCCCGGACAGCGACTGCAGACCGATGTCGTAGGTGCCGCCGTCGCCGCCGAAGGCGATGAAGTTCATCTTCTCGCGCGCCGCCGGCAGTTCGCCGGTCTTTTTCAGGGCCCGGAACGCCGTCTCCACGCCGCTGATGGTGGCGGCGCAGTTCTCGAAGGCGCTGTGGATGAACGAGGTCTTCCACGCGGTGTAGGGGAAGATGGTCGTGACCACCTCCATGCAGCCGGTGGCGCCGCCGACGACCGTGTCCGGTCCGGCGGTGAGCATGATCTGGCGCAGGATGTTCGAACCCGTGCAGCCAGAGCAGGCGCGATGGCCCCCGGCCAGGAGGTCTTCGCTCTGGGTCAACTGCTTGAGATTGACTGCCATGTCGTGCCTCCTTTCCTAGAGCCTGACGCCCAGCAGGTTGACGTCCTCGATCTGGCCGCCGGCGGCGACCTTCTGCAGGTTGTCCAGCACGGTCGCCACCTGGCGCAGGTCGAAGTCGCGGCCGCCCAGGCCGTAGATGTAGCCGTGCACCGGGACCTTCTGCCCGTACATGGCGCTGCGCACCTCGGTGAAGACCGGACCGCCGAAGCCGCCGAAGCTGGCCGAACGGTCCAGCACGGCGACGGCCTTGCGGCCGGCCAGCACCTTGGCCACGTAGGCCGCGGGGAAGGGCCGGAACATGCGGAGCTTCAGCAGGCCCGCCTTGACGCCCTTGGCGCGGTACTCGTCGATGACGTCCTTGGCCGTGCCGGCGCTCGAACCCAGGATCACCATCACCATTTCGGCGTCGTCCAGCAGGTACTCCTCGGCGAAGCCGTAGTGGCGACCGGTGAGCTTGCCGTACTCCTCGCTGACCGCCTGCACGATGCCCGGGACCTTGTCGTAGGCCGCCAGCTGGCTGGTCTTGTGCTCGAAGTAGTAGTCCGTCAGATCGAGCGGCCCCACGGTGATGGGGTTCTCCGGGTCCAGCAGCGTGTACTTGGCCTTGTAGGGGCCGATGAACTCGTACGCCGCGTCGTCCGGCAGCATGTGCAGGGCGTCGGCGGTGTGGCTGATGATGAAGCCGTCGTAGTTGACCATCACCGGCAGGCGGACGTCCATGTGCTCGGCGATGCGCCAGGACATCACGGCGTTGTCGTAGGACTCCTGGGCGTTTTCGCTGAACAGGTGGATCCAGCCGGCGTCGCGGCCGCCCATGCTGTCGCTGTGGTCGCAGTGGATGTTGATGTTGCCGCTGAGCGCGCGGTTGACCATCGCCATGCAGATGGGCAGGCGCAGCGAGGCCGCGATGTACACGACCTCCCACATGAGCGCGAAGCCCGCGCTGCTGGTGGCGGTGAAGGTGCGCGCGCCGGCCGCGGCCGAGCCGACGGCCGCGCTCATGGCCGAATGCTCGCTCTCGACCAGGATCATCTCCGTGGCCGATTCGCCGTTGGCCACGAACTCGGCGTACTTGTGCATCATCTCCGTCTGGGGAGTGATGGGGAAGGCTGCGGCGACGTGGGGCCGGGCCTGCTTGAAGGCGTAGGCCACGGCTTCGTTGCCGGACAGCGCCACGAGTTTCTGCTGCATGGTTCGCTCCTTTCCGGCTGTCGCCTTACTTCTCTTCCCGGACCATCACCAGGGCGGCCTTGCCCTTCTTGACGGGCGGGCATTCGTGGGCGCAGATGCCGCAGCCCTTGCAGTGGTCCATGATGATCCCCTTCATCAGGGGCTTGGGACCGGAGGTGTCGATTTCGATGGCCGAGTCCGGGCAGTAGATCCAGCAGAACATGCAGTGGATGCAGTTCTCCTCGACGAACAGCGGGACGAAGGTGCGCCAGTCGCCCGTCTTGTAGGTCGCGGTGTTGCCGGCCTCGCGGATGATGCCGCCCTCGTGGAGTTCGGAAGTCTTGATCATGCCGACACCAGCTCCTTGTTGGCGCGCTCGACGGCGGCCAGGTTCCCGTCGATGATGGCCCGCGAGAACTTGCTCGACAGCTGGGCCACCAGGGCATCCTTCAGCTCGTCCACCGACATCACGGAGTTGACGGCCAGGAACGCGCCGATCATCGGCATGTTGGGGATGGGCCGGCCGATGGTGTCCAGCGCGATGCCCGTGGCGTCGATGGTGTGCACCGCCGCGCCCTTGATCCCCAGCTTCCTGCGGATCACGTCGGGCTTCTCCGTGGTGTTGATCAGGAAGATCGTATCCTTGTCCGTGCCCGCGGTCACGCCCGCGGCGGGGCTGTCCAGCAGGGACGGGTCGAGCACGATGACGATGCCGGGGTTCTCGATCATGCAGTGGCGGCGGATCGGCACGTCGGCGATGCGGGTGTAACCCCGCATGGGGGCGCCGCGCCGCTCCGGACCGTACTCGGGGAAACCCTGTCCGTACTTGCCCTTCTCCAGGACAGCCTCAGCCAGGAACATGGCGGCCGTCTTGGCCCCCTGCCCACCCCGCGCATGCCAGCGGACTTCAACCATCTGACCTGCCATGGGATCAACTCCTTTGGTGGAATTCCAGCCTGCCGGAAGCTAAGATGCAGTCCTCCCGGCGGGACCAAGGTAGTGCGCGGATGGGCGGGAAACAAGACAAACAAGGATTTACAACGAATGTGAAACCCATTATCATGTTAATGGGTTACACGATTTCGATTGTCTTTTTTCTTCGCTCCGAAACCGCTTATTTAACAAGGCAGGAGGCCCCGCGGGGACCATGCGCGACCGCTCCACCGTCATCGAAATGAACCTGGGCGGCGCGACCAGCCGCTTCATCCTCGGCCCCCTCGCGGGGCTTGAGCTGCCCGGCTACGTGCCGGCCCCGCCCCCGGTCTACCTCGTGGACCGCAGGGTGGACGAGTTGCACCGCCAGTGGCTGGACGGCATCCGCGCCGGCTGCCCCCGCGACCCCCTGCGCACCCTCGTGATCGAGGGCGGTGAGAGAGCCAAGACCCCCGCCCGCCTGCAGGAGGTGTGGGAGTGGCTGTCCGCCTGCCGGCTGCCGCGCGACGGCACCGTGGTGGGCGTCGGCGGCGGCGCCGTGCTGGACTTGGCCGGCTTCGCCGCGGCGACCTGGAACCGGGGCGTGGGCTTCGTGGCCATCCCCACCACGCTGCTGGCGATGGTGGACGCGGCCATCGGCGGCAAGACCGCCGTCAACGCCGGCGGCCTGAAGAACCCGGTCGGCTGCTTCCATCCCGCCCAGGCGATCCTGGCCGACCCCTGCTTCCTGGCCACCCTCAGCCGCCGCTGGTGGTGCGACGGCATGGCCGAGCTGGTCAAGACCGCCCTCATCGGCGAGCCGCGCCTGTGGGCCGACCTGTGGGGACACCGGCAGACCCTGCACGGGCTGCTGGCGGACGGCGGGCCGGACGAGCCCATCGCCGGCGTCCTGGGCGCCCTGCCCTGGCGCGACTGGGTGGGCCGCGCGGCGCGGGTGAAGGCCGATGTCGTGTCCGGCGACTTCCGCGAGAGCGGTCCGCGCCGGGCCCTGAACCTGGGCCACACCCTCGGGCACGCGCTGGAAGCGTGGTCGGCACGGGGCGAGCGCCCCCTGGGCCACGGCGAGGCCGTGAGCGTCGGCATGGCGGTGGTGGTGCGGGTCGCCGCCGAGCGCGGCAGCTGCCCCCTGCCCCTGGCACTGCAGGTGATCGAGCTGCTGGGCTGCTGCGGGCTGCCGACCACCTGGCCGGCGCCGCCCCGGGACCGGCTGGAGAACCTGCTGCTGGGCGACAAGAAGCAGTCCGGCCGCGACGGCCTGCGCTGGGTGCTGCCCCTGCGGATCGGCCAGCTCGACCTGGACGCCCGCATCGCCACCGACGAACTGCTGCGCTGGCTGGACTGACCCGGTCTAGAGCTTGGCCGGCACCTCGGACAGGCCAAGGGTCACGCAGTGCAGGGAGCCGTTGCGGCGGATCAGGCTCGTGGCCTCCACGCCGACGACCTTCCAACCGGGCAGCATCCCCTCGTAGAAGGCGACGGCCTGCCGGTCCAGCTCCGGGCTGCGGTCCGGGTAGGTCGGCACCAGCAGCACGCCATTGGCATAGACCACGTTGGTGTAGGTGCGCCAGATC
>JBHEPC010000424.1:0-2817 GCA_046260475.1 Candidatus Krumholzibacteriia bacterium
GCCGTCGTGTGCGGCCTCGCCGCCGACCTGGCGGGGATCACCGCGGCCATCCTGGTCAGCTACCTGTTCTGGGGCTAGACGCCTACAGCCCCGCCGCCACCGCCCGGTAGTGGTGGCCCATGATGGCCAGGCTCACCGCCACGCCGATCTGCCGCGGATGCCGCACCAGGGTCGTGACGAGGAAGTGCCAGTAGGCCCGCCGTCCGCGGCAGACCACCCCCATCACCCAGATGGAGCCGAACAGGGCGCGGATGTCCCGCCAGCCCACGTGGGACCGCGGCCCCCGCGCGCGGTGGCTCTCCAGGAAGATGCGGATGCGCTGGTAGTAGGTGCCAGGTTCGTACAGGCGGGTCATGAGCCGGCGGTAGTTCTCGATCAGGAACTCCCGGTCCAGGCGCGGCTCGAAGTTCAAGAACGCCTTCGTGTTGTCGCCGCTGCCCGGCCCGTACAGGCGTCCTTCGGCCGCCAGCCGCGCGTGCAGGCGGCTGCGGGGCAGGGCCTGCAGCAGCCCCACCATGGCCGTGACCACGCCCGTGCGTTGGATGAATTCGAACTGCCGCTCGAAGATGTCCGGCTCGTCGCTGTCGAAACCCACGATGAAGCCACCCATCACCTCGATCCCGGCGGCCTGGATCGTGCGCACCGCCGTGGCCAGGTCGCCGCGCAGGTTCTGCAGCTTGTGGCACTCCCGCAGGCTGGCGGCGCTGGGCGTCTCCAGGCCCAGGAACACTTTCTTGAAACCGGCGGCCACCATCAGCTCCAGCAGGTCCGGATGGGCGGCCATGTCCACCGAGGCCTCGGTCAGGAAGGTGATCCGCGTCCGCGTGCGCCGGCGCCAGGCGATCAGGGCCTCCAGCAGCCCGCGGCAACGGCGGCGGTCGCCCACGAAGTTGTCGTCCACCACGAAGACCGAGCCCCGCCAGCCGAGGCGGCGCAGGGACTCCAGCTCGGCCACGAACTGCTCCGGGGACTTGTAACGCGGCCACCGGCCGTTCAGGGCCACGACGTCGCAGAACTCGCAGTCGAAAGGGCAGCCCCGGCACGACTGCACCGACATGGTGGCGTAGCCGGACAGGTCCAACAGATCCCAGCGGGGCTGGGGCGTCAGGGCGAGATCCGGGAAGCGTGGCGCGACGTACAACGGACGCGGTCGGCCGGCCTCCAGGTCGGCCACCAACTGCTCGGCCAGCTCCTCGGCTTCCCCCACCACCACGTGGTCCACGCCCGCGTTGTCGACGGGCTCGCCCGGCAGCGCAGGCTCGGCCGTGAACAACGGTCCGCCGCCCATGACGGTGCGGTCCAGGGCGTGGCAGCGCTCGACCAGCCGGACCACCTCCTGGCGGTGGATCTGCATGGCCGAGACCAGCACGCGGTCCGCCCACAGGATGTCCACGTCATGCAGCTCGCCGCAGTTGAGGTCCACCAGCCGCAGATCCCAACGCCGCGGCAGCAGGCCGGCGACCGTCAGCAGGCCCAGGGGCGGGTTGGCCGCGCGCCGTCCCAGGAAGCGCACGGCCGGGCGCATGGTCCAGAAGGTGTCGGGGGTGCGGGGTTCGACCAGCAGGATCCGCATGGGCGCTCCGATCCGGATCGCCGAAATGGCGAAGCACTCTCAAGATAGCGCCGGACGGCTGGACGCGCCCACCCGCAGGGCGATCGGCTGCCTCACCGCCGCGCCCGCCACCCCCGCATGGCCAGCACGCCGAGGGTCACCGCCGTCAGCGGCACCACGAACAGCAGCATCACCCGGCTGAACACCGGCAGCGCGTCGTGGCTCGTGGCGGCCAGCACCAGGTAGGCGGTGTAGGCGGCGTAGTAGCCCAGGAAGAGCCCGCCCTCCCAGCGGGCGATCACCTGCCCGGTGAAGAACACCGGCAGGCAGGCCAGCGCGACCGCGGTCATCACCGGGATGTCGAAGCGCAGCGCCGCAGCGGAGACCTCGATCCCCGCCGGCGCCACCAGGCTGCCCAGCCCAAGCACCGCCAGCAGGTTGAAGAGGTTGCTGCCGATGACGTTGCCCACGGCGAGGTCCCGCTGCCCGCGCAGGCTGGCCACCACCGAGGTCACCGCTTCGGGCATGGACGTGCCCGCGGCGATCACCGTCAGCCCGATCACCAGGTCGCTGACCCCCAGCCGCCGCGCCACCGCCGCCGCCCCGTCCACCAGCCAACCCGACCCCACCACCAGCAGGACGAGGCCGCCGGCCACGAACACCAGGTCCAGCGCCCAGCGTCCCCTCGCCCCCGGCACGGCCGCGGCGTACTCCTGTTGCACGGCCTTCGTCTCGCGCCGGCTCTGCACCACCAAGAACGACGTGTAGGCGACGATGAGCAGGACGAGCGCCGCCCCTTCCACCCGGCCCAGGCGCCCGTCCGCGGCCAGCAGCCACACCAGGCCCGAGGCGCCGATCATCACGGGCACGTCCAGCCGCAGCAGCTGCCGCGAAACCAGCAGCGGCGCCACCAGCGCCGATACGCCCAGGATCAGGAGCACGTTGAAGATGTTGCTGCCCACGACGTTGCCGACGGCGAGGCCCGCCTGGTCCGCCAGGGCCGCCTTGACGCTGACCGCCAGCTCGGGCGAGCTGGTGCCGAAGGCCACCACCGTCAGCCCCACCACCAGGGGCGAGACCCCCGCGGCGGCGGCCAGGCGAGCGGCTCCCCGCACCAGCACCTCGGCGCCGACCACCAGCAGCACCAGGCCTCCCAACAACTGCATCAGGACCACGGACGACCTCCCGGATCGACCCCTCGACGACGGCCGCGATGGTACGCAGCAGACCCTAGCGCGGCGCCGGGAATTGCGCAAGATACCGGC
>JBHEPC010000086.1:0-5667 GCA_046260475.1 Candidatus Krumholzibacteriia bacterium
GTGGCGGACACCGTCGCCCTGCCCGACCCCTGGTACCGGGCGCCTGACCTGGTGGCCAGACGCGCCACCGTCGACACGGTGATGGAGTATGCGGAGACCGACACCGTGCGCGTGGGGCAGCCCTTCCTGGTCATGGCCAACCATCTGCGCTGGACCGAGCGCGGAACCCCGGGGTGGATGCACGTGGAGATCTACCTGGACAGCGTGCTCGTGCAGCGCAGCGAGCATGCCCTGGGGCCCAACCTGCACTGGGGCTCGGACGTGGACGCCAGCTGCCAGTACCGCTCCTGCCGGCTGACGGTGCAGGAGCCCGGCGTGCACACCCTCACGGTGGTGGTGGACGCGGACGGCGTGCTGGCCGAGACCGACGAGACCAACAACACCCACACCCGCACCTTCGTCGCGGTGCCGTGAGGCCGGTCAGCCGGACGTTCCGGGATCGTCGCCTCGCCCCGGCCGCGCGTCCCGCCAGGCGGTGACCAGGGCCGCCAGCGAGAGCACGCTGATGGCCAGCAGCGACAGGTGCATGGCCCGCACGAACCCCGGCAGCGAGTCGCGCCCCAGGCCCGCGGTGCCCAGCAGCACCGCCAGGAACACGGTGATCAGGGTCATGCTCGTGACCATGCCCAGGGTGCGCATCTGCGCGGCCAGGGCCGAAGCCATGGCCGTGCGCTCGCGCGGCGCGCCGGCCATGATCACCGTCATGTTGGGGGTCGAGAAGACCGCGAAACCCACCCCGTGCAGGGCCAGCGAGGTCACGATCAGGGCCAGCGGCCCGGTGGCGTCCACCAGCGCGGCGGCGGCGGTGCCCGCGACGATGAAGGTCACGCCCAGGGCGGCCAGCAGCTGGGGCCTCATCCGGTCGGTCGCGCGCCCGGCGACGGGCGCCAGCAGGGCCATCAGCACCGGCGAGATCATCAGCAGGCGCCCGGCCCGGCTCGCGGTCCAGCCCAGGGCCTCCTGCAGGTGCAGGCTGAACAGGAACGAGGTGCCGAAGGCGCCGGCGTAGACCAGGTACTGCACGACCAGGGCCCGGCGCAGGACCGGGTTGCGGTCCAGGGCCGCCAGGTCGACCAGGGGCGAGGGCGACCGCCGCTCCACCCGCACGAACACCCCCAGCATCACCACGCCCAGCACCATCACGGCCCAGCCCCGGGGCGAGGTCCCCACCTCGGCCGCCCCCACGATGACCGCGACGATGCCTGCGGCGCTGAGCCCCGCCCCCGGCCAGTCGAAGACGAAGCGCAGCCAGCGCCGGCGCCGGGGCAGGGCCACCGCCCCCAGGACCGTCGAGGCCAGCATCACCAGGCCGCTGAGGTGGAACACGTACCGCCAGCCCAGGTGGGTGGTGATGATCCCGGCCACGAACGGCCCGGCCGAAAGCCCCGCGTACACCGAGCCGATGGTCAGCCCGATGGCGCCGCCCAGGCGGGCGCGAGGCACGGACTCGGCCAGGATCGCCATGTTGGTGGCGGTGACCAGGGCGGCGCCCGTGCCCTGCAGGGCGCGCAGGGCGATGAACATGGACGTCGAGTGGACCCAGCCCAGGGCCAAAGTGGTTGCCGTGAACAGGCCCATGCCCAGGGTGAAGAGGCTGTTCTTGTCGCCGGCATCGCCCAGGCGGCCCGCCGGCAGCATCAGGGCCGCGGCGGTGCCCAGGTACAGGCCCTCGATCAGGCCCAGACCCGCGCCGCTGACCGCAAGCTCGCGGCCGATGGCGGGCAGGGTCACGCCGACTCCCGAGAACATGAACGGCCCGGCGAACTGGGAGACGGCCACGGTCCAGGTGACGACGGTGCTGTGGTCGCGACGGTCGCTCAGGGTACGTGCTCCCGGCTGGGGGTTCAGGTGCGGTCGAGGGTGTCACGCACGTGGTGCAGCAGGTCCTCCAGGCGGTAGGGCTTGCCCAGGAAGACGACGTCGCCGCCGGGCGCGGCCAGGGGCAGCTCCTCGCCGGGCGCGTAGCCCGAGGCGAAGACCAGGCCGATGCCGGGCACCAGTTCGCGGATGCGCCGGGCGGCCTCGACCCCGCCCAGCCGGGGCATGACCACGTCCAGCAGTGCCAGGCCGATCTCGTCGGCGTGGCGCGTGGCCAGGGCCACGGCTTCCTCGCCGTCGCGGGCGCTGATCACGCGGTAGCCGGCCCGGGTCAGGGCGCGCGCGGCGAACTCCCGCACGGCCTCGTCGTCCTCGGCCAGCAGGATGGTCTCGTGGCCCCGCTCGGGCGCGCGCGGCGCCCCCGGATCCTCGGCCTCGACCTCGCCCTCGGCCCGGGGCAGGCAGACGGTGAAGGAGCTGCCCCGGCCGCGGACGCTGGCGACGTCGATGAAGCCGCCGTGCTGCTTGACGATACCGTAGACCGTGGCCAGGCCCAGGCCGGTGCCCCGGCCCACGCCCTTGGTGGTGAAGAAGGGTTCGAAGATGCGCTCGAGCACCGCCTCGTCCATGCCGCAGCCGTCGTCCTGGACGCTGATGGCCACGTAGGTGCCCGGCGCGGCGGTCCACTGGGCGGCCTCCTCCGCGCCCACCTCCCGCTCGGCGGTGGCCAGACGGATGCGTCCGGTCGAGCCGATGGCGTCGCGGGCATTGACGCACAGGTTCAGCAGCACCTGCTCGAGCTGCCCGGGGTCGGCCGAGACCGGGCCGACGTCCGCGCCGGGGGCGAAGTCCAGGGCGATGCCCTCGCCGATCAGGCGGCCGAGCATGCGCAGGTGGTCGGACACCAGGCTGTTCACGTCCAGCAGCACCCGGCTGAGCACCTGCTGGCGGCTGAACGCCAGCAGCTGCCGCGTCAGCTGGGCGGCCCGCTCGGCCCCCTTCTGCACCAGCTCCAGGTCCTGGGTGGCGGGGTGGTCGGCAGGCAGCTCCTCCCGTGCGAAGTGCAGGTTGCCCAGCACCGCCTGCAGGATGTTGTTGAAGTCGTGGGCGATGCCGCCGGCCAGCTGGCCCACCGCCTGCAGCTTCTGGGCCTGGCGCAGCTGGTCCTCCAGCTCCTTGCGCACGCTGATGTCGCGCCCGACGCCGATGACGGCCTCGATGTGCCCGGCCGCGTCCAGGACGGCCGTGTCCGACCAGGAGAACCAACGCCAGCCCTCTGGCGTCAGGGCCCGCTGCTCGACATAACAGGTGTGGGGCGGGTGGGAGAGCCGGGCCATCTCCTGGGCGGTGGCGGCGCGGTCCTCCTCGTGGACCAGGGGCAGGAAGCTGCCGCCGAGCAGCTCTTCCTCCCTCTTGCCGAAGACCTTGCAGTAGCTGGGGCTGGCGTACAGGAACCGTCCCTGCGGGTCCATTTTGACGATCATGTCGCCGGTGTGTTCGACCAGGAGCCGGTAGCGGGCCTGGCTGTCGGCCAGGCGCTCCAGCCCGGCGAAGTGGGTCCGCAGCAGCCAGGCGAGCAGGAGCACGAGCGCGATGCCGACCGCGGTGGAGACCTCGTCCGCGTAGGACGCGGAGGCCTCCAGGAGCTGGGGCGACGGGGCCACGACCAGGCTCCAGGGCTGGCCGAAGAGTTCCAGCCGCGTGGCGTAGGTGAACGGCCAATCCTGGTCGGCGTCCGGCGCGTGGCGGTAGGCCTCGCGGCCGTCGGGGTCCAGCACGCGGAAGCGGTAGTTCTGGCGCAGGGTCTCCTCGGCCAGGCAGTCGTCCACCAGGGTGTCGATGCGATACACGCCGTTGATGAACCCGTCCAGGGCGCCGTCGCCGTCGAAGACCGGCACGTACGAGGTGACGCCCTGGCCCCCCTGGAACAGGGTGATCATGGGGCCGAAGGCGATCTGGCGGGTCGCCGCCGCCCGGTCGACGGCCGCGCCCACGCCCGGGACGTGGTCGTGCACGTCTCGGCCCAGGGCGGCCTCGTTGCCCGCCTCGGGCACCACGTCCCGGATCACGCCGTCCCGGTCCACGAGGTTCAGGGCCTGCAGACCGGGGAAGAGCTCGATGAGGCGGACGGCCACCTGCTCGTAGGACATGTCGCTGCGGCTGCGGGCCGAGTGCTGGCCGGCGAACAGGAGCACGGCGGCGATCCGGGTGTCCACCCAGGCCTCCAGGCGCAGGCGGACCTGCTCGGTGGTCAGGCCCGTGTCCTCGCGCACGAGGCGGCGCTCGGTGGTCTCGCCCACGGCCCACACGGTGAACACCCCCACGCAGCCCACGAGCGCGAAAAGCCAGGGCAGCAGGCGGCGCAGGCGCCGAGGCATGGTCGTCAGGTCGGGCAAGGCGGCTCCTGGAAGATCCGGGAAACGTGGGTGCGGCGCGGCGCCGCCGGCGACCATGGTAACCGCGAATGGCTGTTCAGTTCAAACAGGAGTTGGCGTCAGAAGACTTCGCCCAAAGAAAGGAAGAACCCTCCATCGTCCTTGCCGAAGCCGAAGTCCATGCGGATGTTCACCTTCTCCTGGGGGCTGACGGTCCAGCGCAGGCCCAGGCCGAAGGTGGTCAGGCCGGCCGCGGTGGTCAGCGCGCCGGGCCGCGGCGCCACGTCGCCCGCACCGGCGAACAGGACCCCGCCGAATCGCTTCCACACCGGCCCGCTGCGCCACTCGGCGCGGACCAGGGCCATGGTCCGATCCAGGAAGCGGCCGCCGCTGTAGCCCCGCAGCCCGCCTTGGCCGCCCAGCCGCGGCAGGTGGTAGAAGGGGGCGGTGCCGTCGATGCTGCGGAAAAGGACCTGCGCGGCCAGGGTGCCGCGGTCGCCGGCCGGCACGTAGGCCCGCAGGTCGGCGGAGTGCTCGTCGAAACGGTAGTCGCTGCCCCAGCCGTCGCGGTAGAAGGAGGCGCCGGCCCGGGCCCACAGGCCCCGGCGGGGCGACCAGGTGTTGTCCCGGGTGTCCCAGGCGGCGAGCAGGCCCGGCGCCGAGAGGACCGACTTCTCCGTGCCCGGCAGGCCCGCGGCCAGCACGCCGCCCCGCTCGGTCTCCAGCAGCTGGTGCTTGACCACGCGGTAGCCCAGGCCCAGCCACAGCTCGCCCAGGATCTTGCGCTCGATCAGGCCCTCGCCCGAGAACTGCTCGGGAGTGTACCTTTCCAAAGGGTCGGTGGGCGTGTCCCGCCCGAGGCCGTACCAGTCGTCGGCGAACTTCTGGTAGCCCGGCACCAGGGACGCGTGCCAGCGGCCCTCGTCCCAGGTGAGGTCCGTGCCCAGGAACACCAGCCACTGGTTCTTCAGGGTGTAGATGACCACGGGACTGATGGACGAGGGGCGAGCGCCGTCCGCGGACGGATCCAGGTAGAACAGGCGCAGGGCGAAGCCGCCCAGCATCAGCCCCGTGTCGGGGGAGTAAGCCAGGACGGGCAGCACCACCGTGTCGCCGCGCTCCGGGGGCACCAGGGCCGTGTCGGCCAGGGCGCCGGCGGCCTCGGCCACGCGCCGCTCGGCCTGGGGATCCTGGGCCGGAGCGGCCAGGGCGGCGCCGGCCAGGCCGAGGACCAGGGCCACGATGGTGGCGGGCAGGCGGCGCATGGAATCCTCCGGGGCGAGGGGGTCGCGGGCACGATGCCGGCCAACCTAACGTCCTATCCGGGCGGGCGCAACGGGCTCAGGGCGCAACACCCTCCAGCGTCAGGAGCCGGGACTTGGCCGCCAGACCGCCGGCCGTTTTCGGACGTGGACGCAGCGCGGGCGCGGGCGCGGCCGGGAACCTACAACCAACGCCGCCGCCTGAAGAAGGT
>JBHEPC010000114.1:0-4487 GCA_046260475.1 Candidatus Krumholzibacteriia bacterium
GCTCGAACACCGACACGTGCGACAGCACCCGCCCCTCGGGCAGCAGACCCGTCTCGCGGTTGAGGATCTGCTTCATGTAGTCGCTGGTGGCGATCAAACCCTTCATCAGCACGTCGGCCTCGCCCGCGCGCACCATCGCCACGGCGCGGCGGCCGGCCTCCACGGTGTCGGGCTCGTCGACCACGGTGAACACGCCCGGGTCGAGGCCGTGCTCCGCAGAGAGGGCGGCGATGCGCGCCGCGTCCCCCACCAGGGTCACCGCGGCGATGCCCTCGGCGGCGGCGCGGCCCGCCGCGGCGATGGTGTTGGGGTCGTGGCCGGCGGCCACCGCCAGGCGGCGCGACGGCCGGTCGCGGAGGTCCTGCACCAACTGGTCGAGGCTGCGGATCGGGGTCATCGGGCGCGTCCTTGGTCGGGGGTCGTTCAGGCCTCCGGCGCGTACTGGCGCGCCTTTTCCTTGCCGTTGAGCACGCGCAGCGCGCCCTTGACCAGGGCGTGCATCTCGTTCTCGCCCGGATACGCGGTCACGCCGCAGCCCAGGGCGGCCACGCCGCGGGTGATCTCCGCGACGAAGCGTTCGCTGCGGGCCAGGCCACCGGTCAGCAGCACCCGGTCCACCGGTTCGCCGTCGAACGCGGGCAGCAGGGCGGTGATCCCCTTGCAGATCTGGTAGACCATGGCCTCCCAGACCCGGCAGTACTCGGGGTCGCCCGCCTCGACGCGGCGCTCGACCTCGCGGAAATCCGCGGTGCCCAGCAGGTCGATCAGGCCGCCGCGGCCCTTGTTCAGCTGCAGCAGCTCCGCCTCGGTGTAGCGGCCGCTGAAGCACAGGCGGATCAGGTCGCCGGTCGGCTCGCTGCCCGAGCGCTGGGGGCTGAAGGGGCCCTCGCCGTCCAGGCCGTTGTTCACGTCGATGTAGCGCCCCTTGGCGTGGGCGCCGATGGTGATGCCGCCGCCCATGTGGGCGACGATCAGGTTCAGGTAGCGGTAGAAGGTCTCGTGCTCCTCGGCGTAGCGGCGCGCCGTGGCGATCTGGTTCAGGGCGTGGCTGATCACCCGGCGGCGGATGGCCTTCATGCCGGTGACCTTCACCCGTTCGGGCGCCTCGTCCACCACCACGGGATCGACGATGAAGGCCGGCCGGTCGGTGCCCTCGACCAGGTCCCGGGCGATCAGCGCGCCCAGGTTCGAGGCGTGGTCGCTGCCGGTGCCCGCCAGCAGGTCCTCGCGCATGCGCTCGTTCACCAGGTACGCCCCGTGGGGGATCGGCTTGAGCACGCCGCCGCGCCCGCTGACCGCGTCCAGGTCGGCCACCACCAGGCCGTGGTCGGCCAGGGCGCGCAGGATGATCTCCTTGCGCATGGCGTACTGCTCGACGATGCGCTTGCCCTCGTACGGGGCCAGCTCGGCGGCCGCGTGCTCGATCTCCTGCACGAAGCGCTCCTGGTCGCCCTCGTAGACGGCGATTTTGGTCGACGTGCTGCCCGGGTTCACCGCCAGGATGCGGTAGCGCCGGAAGAACGTGTCCTTGGGCGTGCGGTTCCAGTGGCCGAAGCGGTGCAGGCGCAACACGCTGGCCTTGACCCCCAGCATGGCGTCCTCGGCGGTGCAGTCCATGGGCAGGTCCACGCCCTGGAACCTGAGGCCGAACATGACGCTGAACTTCTTGGCCTCGGGGTAGCGGGTGGCGTAGAGGTGGAACAGCAGGTTCCCCGTGTCCAGGTTCGGGGCGATGATCACGTTGGTGCCGCCCACGAAGCTCATGTCCTGGCCGCGGCGGTACAGCTGGGCGCTGCGCCGCGAGAGCGCGACGCTGATCTTCACCTCGCCCTCGATGCGGATGCTCTCGTAGCGGCGGCCGTGGGTGACGCGCTCGGCCAGCACGTCGGGCACCAACTCGGCGGCGCGGCGCACCAGCTCGGGGCTGGGCCCCTCGTCCGAGCCGCGGTTGCTGTAGGAGACCATGGCACCGTTGATGGTGGGCAGGACCTCGGCGGGGATCAGGTCGCGGGCCACGGCGCAGGTGCCGACGGCGACGTTGGCCAGCACCTCGGGGGTCATGGTGGCGTTGACGCCCACGTCGCCGATGACCACGATGTTGTGGGGGAAGATGCCCTCGGGGTGGCTGTCCGGCAGCACGAAGACGCCGGCCTCGCTGAGGATGTCCTGCTTGGCGAGCAGGCGGATCATGGGCCGGAAGAAATCCCTGGGCTCGTGCTGGATGCCGCCGACCACCATGTCGGCGTGCCCCTGGCGCACGGCCATGATGCCGAAGCGGGCGGGCTCGCGCATGAAGCGCAGGGCCTCGTCCAGGTCCTCGGTGCGGCGCAGGGCGTGGGGCAGCTCGACGCAGGCCCGGGCGAACTCCTCCAGCAGGTCGTCCCGGCGCTCGATCGCGCAGAAGGCGCTCTCGGCCAGGGCGAACTCGACCCGGGTGGGGTCCACGTGGCCCAGGTCCCGGACGACGACGTCCTTGACCTCCTGCTCCGCGGCCAGGAACACCGGGCGCACGAAGCGGGCCAGGTGGCAGGCCGCCTCGATGATGCGCGGGTCGGTGGCCTCGGTGAAGACCACCGCCGGGCGGTTCTTCATCACCTGGAGGATCTGCTGGTCCAGGGCGGCGTCGATGTCGTACATTGGGGCTCCCCTGCGGCGGCGGATCGTCGCGACGGCCCCCGGTGGGCCGCCGGGGCGGCGCCGCCCCCGGGCGTGCCGATAATTTGTTAACAGCGACAAGTTGGTCAAAGACCCCAGCCTTGGCAAGGACGCCCCGCGTGACCGGATCCCATCGCCCCACCGACGATTCCCGGCTGCTGGACCTGGTCGCCGGCCAGGCGCCGCGCGTGGCGGCGGCCGTCCCCGGCGGCGCCCGGCGCTGGCTCCTGGTGGACGTCGCCGGCCAACGCCTGGTCCTGGTGGAAGGGGGCCGGATCGCCCGGCTGTGGCCCATCTCCACGGCCGCGGCCGGCCTGGATGCGCGGCAGGACTCGGGCGGCACGCCGCCGGGCCTGCACCGCATCGCCCGCCGCCTCGGCCTGGGCGCCGCGCCCGGCACCGTCTTCGCCAGCCGCGAGCCCACCGGCGAGGTCTGGCGGGGCGAGGCCGACCCCCGCGACCTGATCCTGGCCCGGGTGCTGGTGCTGGACGGCCTGGAGGACGGCGTCAACCGCGGCCCCGGGGTCGACAGCCGCGCGCGCTACATCTACATCCACGGCACCAACCACGAGGACCGGCTGGGCGAGGCCGCCAGCGGCGGCTGCGTGCGCCTGGCCGGGCCCGACGCCGTCGACCTGGCCGACCGCGTGCGCGAGGGGGATCCCGTTGTCATCGTCTGAGCCGCGGGCCCGCTGGCTCCACTTCGCCGGCACAGCCGGCAGCGGCATGAGCGCCCTGGCCCTGTTCCACGCCCAGGCCGGCGGCCGCACGACCGGCAGCGACCGCGCCTTCGACCGCGGCGAAGGGGCCGAGGTGCGGGCGGCCCTCGAGGCCGCGGGCCTGGTGGTCACGCCCCAGGACGGCTCCTTCGCCGGGGCGCTGCCCGGGCGCTGCGACGCCGTGGTGGTCAGCACCGCGGTCGAGGACGGCGTGCCCGACGTGGCCGCGGCGCGCGCGGCACGGATCCCCGTCCTGCACCGCTCCGAGCTGCTGCGCAGCACGTCCTGGACCACCGCACCGTGGCCGTCACCGGCACCAGCGGCAAGTCCACGGTCACGGCCATGGTCTTCGCCATCCTGCAGCAGGCCGGCCTGGGCCCCGGGCTGCTGACCGGCGGCGCCCTGACGGCGCTGCAGCGGGCGGGCCATCTGGGCAACGCCTGGGCCCCCGCGCCCGCGCCCGGCCGGCCGCCCCTGCTGGTGGTCGAGGCGGACGAGAGCGACGGCAGCCTGGTGCGCTACCGCCCCTGGTGCGGCGTGGTCCTGAACCTGGGCCTGGACCACAAGCCCCCCGCCGAGGTGCTGGCCATGTTCCGAACCTTCCGCGCGCGCACGGCCGGACCCTTCATCCTGGGCGCGGACGCCAACCTGGACGAGCTGGCCGACGGGGCGCTGCGCTGCGGCCTGGCGGACGAGCACCCCGGCCGTGCGGGCGTGTTCGCCACCGACGTGGTGCTTGAGCCCGACCGGGTGCGCTTTTGCCTGGACGGCGTCCCGTACACCGTGCCCCAGCCCGGCCGCCACACGGTGCTCAACGCCGCCGCCGCGGTGGCCGCCGCCCGGGCCGCCGGCGCCGGCGACGAGGCGGCCGCCGCCGCCCTGGCGGGCTTCGCCGGCGTGGCCCGCCGCTTTGCCTCCCTGGGCAGTGCCGGCGGCGTCGAGGTCATCGACGACTTCGCCCACAACCCCGACAAGATCGCCGCGGCCCTGGCCGCGGCCCACGGGCGCCTGGGCGGCCACGGCCGGGTGCTGGCGGTGTTCCAGCCCCACGGCTTCGGGCCCACGCGCTTCCTGAGGGACGCCCTGATCGCGGCCTGCGCCGACGCCCTCGCC
>JBHEPC010000115.1:0-5192 GCA_046260475.1 Candidatus Krumholzibacteriia bacterium
GCCTACGGCCCCGTGCCCGCGCTGCTGGGCCTCGGCGCGGCCGTGGTCTACAACGGGATCTACACGCCGCTCAAGAGGGTCACGCCGTTCGCCGCCCTGCCGGGCGCCCTGGTGGGGGCCCTGCCCCCGGCCGCCGGCTGGGCCGCCGCCGGGGGGCACCTGGCGGACCCGGTGATCCACGAGATCGCCTTCTTCTTCTTCCTGTGGCAGATGCCCCACTTCTGGCTGCTGCTGCTGCACTACGAGAAGGACTACGTGGCGGCGGGCCTGCCCTCGCTCTTCGACCGCTTCGACCGCCGGCAGATCGGCCAGCTGACCTTCGTCTGGATCGCCGCGGTGGCCGTGGCCAGCATCCTGATGCCCCTGTTCTCCCTGTTCGAGGCGGCCGTGCCCCGCTACCTGGTGGCGGCGGCGGGCCTGGTGGTGGTGCTGCGGGCGTTGGCGCTGCTGCGGCCGGAGGCGGCGCGGGCGGCGGGCCGGGCGGCGGTCCTGCCGGGGCGGGTCTACAAGCTCCGCTTCATGGAGATCAACACCTTCGTGCTGCTGGTGTGCACGGCGCTGGTCGCCGATCGCCTGGCCTGATCGCCCCGTCCCTGCTATCCTGCCGGGCGCCCGGCGCACTGGATGCGCGGGGCGCCTTCGTGTATCGTGCGCGCCGGGACACGCCGCAGCACGCCACGATCGCCGCCCGGGAGGGGCCATGGGCATCGCCGCCGACATCGCCATCATCGTCAGCGCCGGCTTCCTGGGCGCGGTCCTGGCCCAGCGCCTGCGGCAGCCCCTGATCCTGGGCTACATCCTGGCGGGCATCGTGCTGGGCCCCATGACGGGCGGCCGGCTGATCTCCGACGCCCACGGGGTCGAGCTGCTGGCGGAGATCGGCGTGGCGCTGCTGCTGTTCGCTTTGGGCATCGAGTTCTCCCTGAAGGAACTGCGCCCGGTGCACGCGGTCGCGGTCTGGGGCACGATCCTGCAACTCCTGCTGACCCTGGCCGTAGGCGCCGGGGCGGGCTTGGCCCTGGGCTGGCCCTGGACCGATGCCGTGTGGTTCGGGGCCTGCGTCTCCCTTTCCAGCACCATGGTCATCCTCAAGACCCTGCAGGCGCGGGGGATGCTGGGCACCTTGTCCAGCCGCGTGATGATCGGCATGCTGCTGGTGCAGGACCTGGCCGTGGTGCCGCTGCTGATCCTGCTGCCGCGGCTGTCTAACCTGGAGGCCGGCCTGCCCCAGGTGGGCCTGGCGCTGGCCAAGTCGGCCGTCTTCCTGGCGGTGATGATCGTCGGCGGCACCCGGGTGATCCCCTGGCTGCTGCGCCGGGTCAGCCGCTGGAAATCCCGCGAGCTGTTCCTGCTGACGGTCACGGGGCTGGGCCTGGGCATCGGCTACGCCACCTACGAGGTGGGGTTGTCCTTCGCCTTCGGGGCGTTCGTGGCCGGCCTCGTGCTCAGCGAGTCGGACCACGCCCACCAGGCCCTGAGCGACATCATCCCCCTGCGCGACCTGTTCGGGCTGCTGTTCTTCGTCTCGGTGGGCATGCTGCTGGAGCCGGCCTACGTGCGCTCCCATCTGGACCTGGTGCTGGGGCTGGTGGTCGTGGTCTCCCTGGCCAAGGGCGCGATCTGCGCCGGGGTCGGGCGGCTGTTCGGCTACGGCAACGTCGTGCCCCTGGCCCTGGGCCTGACCATGTTCCAGGCCGGCGAGTTCGCCTTCGTCATCGGCCGCGTGGGGGTGGACACCGGCAGCATCGACGCGGACCTGTACTCGACCATCATGGCCGTGACCCTGGTCTCCATGTTCGCCACGCCTTTCGTGTCGCGGGCCACGGCGCCCATCTACGGGGTGGTCAAGCGCCGGCGGCGGGCCGAGCCCATGCAGACCATCAACATCGAGAGCGAGCGCCTGCACGACCACGTGATCCTGGCCGGGGCGGGGCGCACCGGGCGTGAGGTGGCGCAGGTGCTCGAGCGCCTGGAGCTGCCCTTCGTGGCCATCGAACTGGACCAGCATCGCCTGGAATCCTGCAGCGCCGCGGGGGTGGCGGTGATCTACGGCGACGCCGCGCACCCGGTGGTGCTGGAGGCGGCGGGCCTGTCGGCGGCCAAGCTGCTGGTGATCACGACCCCGGCGCCGGTGGTGACCCTGGGCATCGCCCGCAACGCGCGCCGGCTGCGGCCGGACCTGCACATCGTGGCCCGGGCCGACAGCGAGAGCGTGCTGGAGGACCTGCACGCCCTGGGCGTGTACGAGGTGGTGATCCCCCAGCTGGAAGCGGGGCTGGAGATCACGCGGCAGGCGCTGCTGCATTTGGACGTGGACGCGGCCGAGATCGACCGCCACACCCACGACGTGCGCGGCGCGTTCTACGCGTCGCTGCGGGGGCGGGAGGACTAATTGCGAAACTGCAATACAAATGTCTTGACGGTGGTCGTTTCGCGGCAGTAATCTCGCAAGACCTCGCTCGACGGGGTCTCGCCATTACCGTTCATACCCGATAGGGGGTCCGTCGCATGGAACACTTCCGCATGCGTCTGTCCAGCTTCTTCGTTCTGGCCGGTATCCTGGGGCTGCTGATCGGCTTCCAGGGCTGCTCGAACGATGAAACCGCACTCACCACACCGATCACCCAGGCACCCCAGGACAACACCCCGGATCTGCGCGGCACCATGGTCATCCAGGAGCGGTACACGCCGGCCCTGATGGCGTCGCCCGATGTCATCGGGACTGCCGTGACCCTGGGCGAGGACGGCCAGCCGGCCATCCTGCTGCTGGTCACCAGCGAGAAGGCCGTCACGCGGATGCCCGTCGACATCGACGGCGTCCAGGTGCAGGTCCTGCTGACCGATCCCATCGTCGCCATGCGGACCACGACCCCGACCGTCAGCCACACGGCCAAGCAGACCCTGCCCATCCAGCTGGGCACCTCCGGCGGCTGGCGCTACGATCTGGCCAACGGCTACTGCTGCGGCGGCACCCTGGGCTCGCTGATCTCGGTGGGCGGCCAGAAGCGGATCCTCAGCAACTACCACGTGTTCGAGGCCGACATCGTGTCCGGCGGCAACAGCCGCGTGGCCACGACCGGCGACTACGTGATGCAGCCCGGCCTGATCGACGTCAGCTGCAACGCTGCCGACGCCCAGAACGTGGCGACCCTCGTGGTCTCGCACTCCCTGCCCAACAGCAACGTGGACGCTTCGACGGCCACCATCATCTCGGGTGCGGTCAGCAGCGCCATCCTCGAGATCGGCACCATCAGCAGCCAGACCGTGGCGGCCACCGTCAACCAGGCCGTCAAGAAGAGCGGCCGTACCACCGGCCTGACCCGCAGCAAGGTCAGCGGCCTGAACGCCACCATCAGCGTGGCCTACGAGAACGAGTGCGCCGGCGGCTCGGCCTTCACCAAGACCTTCACCGGTCAGATCATCATCTCCAACCGCGCAAGCAAGTTCCTGGCCGGCGGCGACTCGGGCTCCCTGATGGTCGAGGACGTGACCTCCAACGCACGCGCGGTGGGCCTGCTGTTCGCCGGCTCCAGCTCGACGGCCATCGCCAACCCCATCAACGAGGTGCTGGGCTTCTTCGGCGCCTCGATGGTGGGCAACTAGACGCACCGGGCTGACCGGGCACGGCGCCGCGGCGCCGCACGATCGGGCCGGCCCCCGCAGCGGCGGGGGCCGGCCCTCGCGCAGAAAGGAGCGGACATGACTCGACGCCGGGCCTTGTTGCTGTCGCTGCTGCTGCTGGCGCTTGTCGCGGCAGCCTGCGGGAAAAAGGGGCAGGAGGAAGCCGTGGAGAGACCGGACATCATGGGCGTGGTGGATGCCCACGCCCCGCGGCTGATCGCGATACCCGGCGTGGCGGCGGTCGCGGTCGGTGCCCTCGACTCGGGGGAGCCCTGCGTGCGTATCTACGTGGTGGAGCTGACCGATGCCCTGCGGGCGCAGTTGCCCGCCACCCTCGACGGCTGGCCGGTGGACGTCGAGGAGAGCGGCGAGATCCGGCCCCTCGAGGGCGGCTAGCGGTCCAGGCCGTCTTCGCCGAAGTACTGGTGCATCTGCTTGCGGGCCTCCAGGTTGACGTCGCCTGAGAGCAAGGCTACCGGGTTGTGGTCGTCCGTCAGGATGGCGACGCCGGCCAGGGGCGGCTCGAACCGGTTGTCCCAGGCGTGGTTGATCTGGTAGGCGTCGCTCCAGCGGTCCGCCACCGGCGGCAGGTCCCACAGGAGTTCCAGGGGGTGGTCGGCCGCCAGGATGATCAGGTTGCCCAGGACGGAAGGCGGTTCGGCCATGGGCAGCACCGCGACGTGGGCGAAGACCTGGGCCGCGGTGGCCGCGATCGCGTTCGCCAGGGGCGAGTGCCAGCCCACCGATTCCACGTTCATGGCCAGCAGCCCGCCGGGCGCCAGGCGGGAGGCGATCAGCGCGAAGACCTCCTCGGTGACCAGGTGGAACGGGATGCTGCTGCTGCCGAAGGCGTCCATGACGATCAGGTCGTAGGACGCGGGCGGCTGCGCGGCGAGAAAGCGGCGGCCGTCGTCGTCGTAGACCCTCGCGTCGGCCCCGGTCAGGCCGAACCACTCGTGGGCCATCCGCGTGACCACCGGATCGATCTCCACGGCATCGACCAGCCAGCCGTCGGCGGCGTAGCTCTTGGCCACCGAGCCGCCGCCCAACCCCACCAGCAGCAGACGCCCGGGCTCCGGATGCAGGTGCTTGCCGATCTCCAGCACCTTCACGTAGGGGAACTCCGAACGCCAGGTGGCGGGGTCGGCCGCCGTATGGGTCGCGCCGTCGATGAGCATGAAGCGCAGGCCGTCCTTCTCCACCACGCGGATCTCGCCGTAGGGGCTGGCCTCCACCGCCAGCAGCCCGCGGGCCGGATCGGCGCGCTCGACCGGGGCCAGCCGGACCGCGCCGGCCACCAGCAGGGGCAGCAGCAGGACGGCGGCCGGGGCCAGGCGCCGCCGGCGGGCGAGCAGCCAGCCCAGCAGCCCCGTCGCCACCAGCAGCACCCCGATCACCACCAGCAGGCGGGTCACACCCAGGCGGGGGATCAGCACGAAGCCCGTGGCCACGGCCGCCGCCACCGAGGCCAGGGTGGACAGGGCGTAGAGGTTGCCCGCGGTGGTGCCGACCACCTCCAGGCGCTCGGCCTTCAGGCGGATGGCGTAGGGGCTGACCATGCCCAGCACCAG
>JBHEPC010000123.1:0-3012 GCA_046260475.1 Candidatus Krumholzibacteriia bacterium
CCGGAGCCGCTCGCCGGTGCGGGATGCCTCGCTGCGGTCGGCCAGCCCGTGCAGCAGCACGCGGTGGTAGGTCTGGCCCGCCACCACGGCCGATTCCACCGCGGGCTCGTAGCCCAGCGCCTTGACCCGGGCGCCAAGGCCCCGGGCGTTGTCCAGGCTGCGGAACGAACCCAGCTGCAGGCTGAAGGTTCCGGCGGGCGCGGCCTGGCGGGCGCTGTCGACGGTCCGGGGCGGGTCGCGCCGCGGGGTGGTCGCCGGGACCGGGGCCAGGGTCTCGGTCGCGGGCGCCGCGGCCCGGGCGGCCGTGTCCGCCGCCGCGGTGGGGTCGATCAGGGTGCCGGCCGTGCCGGTCGTATCGGTCGTCACCACGCTGCCGGGCACGAGGCCGCCGGAGGGCAGGCTGTCGCTCTTGTCCTGGTCGCCGCCGCAGCCCGCACCGGCCAGCAGCAGGCCGGCCAGCAGCGCCGCGCCGGCCAGCGCGGCGGACGGGACGCGCACGAGTCTCGCTTCGTTCATGGAAACCTCCGCCGGGGACTGGTACCATCGGGGGGCCGGAGACACAGTATCCCCGGGAACGCCGGCGATGGCAAGGACGGACCCGCGACCGGAACGGTGACGCCGTGGACGACCCCGCCCCCTACATCCACCTGGACAACGCGGCCACCAGCTTCCCCAAGCCGCCCGGGGTGGCCGCGGCCATGGCGGCCTTCCTGGCCGAGCGCGCCGTCAACCCCGGCCGCGCCGGCACCGACCTGGCCCGGGAGGCGGGCGCGGTGGTCGACGGCCTGCGCCGGCGCCTGGACCGCTTCTTCAACAACCCCGCCCGGGACCCCGACCGCTGCGTGTTCACGGCCAACGCCACCGACGCCCTGAACCTGGCCATCGGCGGCCTGTGCCGGCCCGGCGACCACGTGGTCACGACCGTGACCGAGCACAACTCGGTGCTGCGGCCCCTGCACGAACTGGCGCGGCGGGACGACCTGCGCCTGGACCTGGTGGGCTGCGACGGCGACGGCCGGGTCGATCCGGACGCCGTGGCGGCCGCCCTGCGCCCACAGACGCGCCTGGTGGTGGTCAACCACGCCTCCAACGTCTGCGGAACGGTGCAGCCGGTGGCGGCCATCGCCGCCGCCTGCCGCGCCCACGGCGTGCCCGTGCTGCTGGACGCCGCCCAGTCGGCGGGCATCGTGCCGGTGGACATGGCGGCCCTGGGCGTGGACCTGGTGGCGTTCACCGGGCACAAGGGCCTGTTGGGGCCCACGGGCACGGGCGGGCTGGTGGCCGGACCGGACGTGGAACTGGAGCCCACGCGCTTCGGCGGCACGGGCGTGCGCTCGGCCGAGCTGACCCAGCCCCGCCGCTGGCCCTGGCGCCTGGAGGCCGGCACCCTGAACGCCGTGGGGCTGGCGGGCCTGGCCGCGGGGCTGGACTGGCTCCAGGCGCAGGGTCAGGAAGCCCTGGCGGCCCACGAGCGGGCCCTGGCCGACCGCTTCCTGGCCGGCTGCCGCGACCTGCCCCGGGTGCGGGTGGTGGGCCACGGCGGGCGGCGGCCCGACCGCCTGGGCGAGGGGCGCACCGCCGTGGTGGCGGTCACCGTCGCGGGCCGCGACCCGGCCATGGTGGGCGATTTCCTGGACGTGGACTGGGGCGTGGGCGTGCGCACCGGGCTGCACTGCGCCCCCCTGCTGCACGCGGCCCTGGGCACGGCGCCGGCCGGCGCGGTGCGCTTCGCCTTCGGTCCGTTCAACACGCCGGCGCACGTGGACCGGGCGCTGGCCGGCCTGGCGGCCGTGGCCCGCGCCTGAACAGCAGGGCGCCGGCTCCCCGCGGGGGGAGCCGGCGCCCTTGGGCTTGAAGCCGATCCCTCGCGCCTAGCGCTCGGGCTTGTGCATCACCACGCGGACCATGCGGTTCTGGGCGCGGCCCTCGGCGGTCTCGTTGCTGGCCACGGACCGGAACGGGCCGTAACTGACGGCGGCGAAGCGCTCGGCCGGCAGGCCCAGCTGGTTGGTCATGTAGCGCACCACGGCCGCGGCGCGG
The DNA here is from genome assembly GCA_046260475.1 of Candidatus Krumholzibacteriia bacterium. Lineage (GTDB taxonomy): Bacteria > Krumholzibacteriota > Krumholzibacteriia > LZORAL124-64-63 > LZORAL124-64-63 > JACZKN01. The sequence continues at coordinate 2,041 of JBHEPC010000123.1, forward strand.
AAGGCGCCCAGCTCCCAGTTGGAGGGGTAGGTGTCCAGCCACTCCTCGGCGATCTTGCGGTCGTCGGTATACCCCTCGACGTAGACATCCCAGTCGGGGTGGTTGCGCACGGCCGAGGCGATGGCCTCGAGGGTGGGCACCATGGTGTCCAGCACGATCACCTGGCTGGAGGCGTAGGACAGCTGGTCCGAGATGGTGACCATGACCACTTCCTCGGTCACCTCGATCAGGGCGGCGTTGTCGGCCTTGCAGTCCTGCAGGCTGGTGCGCAGTTCCTCGGCGATCTTGTTGCGCTCGGCGATCAGCGCCTCCTGGCCCGCCACGTCCTTCTGCAGTTCGGCAATCTGGGCGTCAAGTTGCAGGATCTGCTCCTCGTACTCCTTGCACGAACAGCCGGCCAGGGCGAACGCGGCCACGAGCACGGCGAGCAGGCCGAGGTTGCGGGCCGTCTTGACGAACGACTGAGCGGACATAATGCACTCCTTTGATCGCGCGGGCGTCGGGGGCCCGCGTTCCGTGGACGCGGCGGGGGAACCCGACCTGAGCCCGTCGTCCCGCCGCCCGTTGGATTTGCACCCCAGACGTTAGCTCCGTCCGTGCGGGGTCTCAAGTCATTTTTTACCAAGCAGGTCGGCAACTGCCGCCTAGGCGTACCGGTCCAGGACCTCGTCCCGGCCGATGGCGTCCACCTGGTCGCCGGCCTGCAGCACGGTGGTGCCGTGGGGCCTCTCCGGACCCGGGGGCCCTGAAAACGGTAAATGTCCGCCCGCGCCGCCCGATACAAAGGATACAACGGCATGGGACCGGACCCTAACCCGGGCGCCGGGCCCGGCCGCCGCCCAGCATGGGGCGGGACCGGCGGAGAATCAATGCGTGGTTGACGCGCGGGAGATGGCAAGCGATGGCACGAACGATCACTGCGCTGGTGCGGGCGGCCGCCGTCCTGGCCCTGGCCGCCGCCGCCGTGCCCGC
>JBHEPC010000161.1:0-4516 GCA_046260475.1 Candidatus Krumholzibacteriia bacterium
GTTGCACCCCGAGCCGGTCGCCGCCGCCGCGGCCCGCCGCCGCGACCCGTCCCGCGGCTGGTCCCTGGTCGCCCTGTCTGTCGCCACCAGCATCGACGCCTTCGCCGTGGGCCTGGGCCTGGCGATGCTGGACGTGGCCATCTGGGTGCCCATCGCGTTGATCGGCGTGATCACGGCGGCGATGTCCCTGTCCGGCCTGCTGCTGGGCCGGGTGCTGAGCGCGGCGTGGGGTCCGCGCGCGGAGATCCTGGGCGGGGTGCTGCTGCTGGGGATCGGGCTGCAGATCCTGGTCAGCCAACTGGTGGAGCATGGGCGGGGGGCGGCTGCGGTCACGGGCGTGTGAGCATTCTTGACGTGAAAAGAGGCCTGCCCTTCACGTGAAGGGCAGGCGGTTCAATTCCTCAAAGCGGGGTTATCGAGCATGGCTTTTTCGCGACAATACCACCGGTGGATTATATCACCCCCCCCCACGGCACCATGCATCACGGCCGCGCAGCCTAAGGCACGTAAGCCACCCGGCAAACCACCCGCCCCGGCACCCCCTCGGCCCGCGCCAGGTACACGCCAGCCGGCAGCGTCCGGCCCGCCGCGCCGCGGGCGTCCCAGGCCGCCTCGCCCTCGCCGCCGCGCAGCGGGACGGCGACCTCGCCCACGCGCCGGCCGCGCAGGTCGTAGATGCGCACCGTCTGGGGTCCGTCCGGCAGGTCGGCCGCCAGGCGCAGCACCACCCGTCCGTTGAACGGGTTCGGCCCCGCCGTGAGCGAAGCGCCCACAGCTGGCGCCCCCGGCACCGCCGAGACGTCGGCCACCCCGGCCAGCGCCGCCAGCGACGCCACGCCGATGCGCACGCCGCCGGTGAAGAACTCCGGCGAGAGTTTGTCCGGCGTGTCCTGGGACGAGTGGTAGTAGGGGTTGAAGTCGGGATCGCCCCAGTCCCAGGCCTCCTCGTGGTTCACCGCTGCGTAGCCGTGCTGCCAGAACGAGTAGAAATCGCCCCACCAGGCGCCGTCGTCCACGTGCAGCTCGTAGGTCATGGTGGTGTACGTGTCGGCGGCCCAGCAGATGGCGTCGGCCAGCGGGCGCGAGGCGTTGTTGGTCTCGATCTCCAGGTCGAACGGCGCGCCCTCTTCCCACCAGGCGATCATGTCGAAGTTCAGCGCGCCCTTGATGGCCAGGCCCTCGGTGGCCATGTCCGCCACCCAGTGGCCGCTGCCGACCAGACCCTGCTCCTCGCCGGCGAAGAGCACGTACTTGACGGTGTAGTCCAGCGCCAGCCCCGACAGCAGCCGCGCCGCGGTCAGCACCGCGGCCGTGCCCGAGGCGTTGTCGTCGGCGCCCGGCGTACCGGCGACGGGATTCTCGCTGGTGGCGTCGTAGTGGGCGCAGATCACGTACACCGAATCCGGATGCACGCGCCCGGTCTGCGTGGCCACCACGTTGGGCACCGAGAGGGTGCCCTGCGAGCCCATGGGGAACATATGCTGCTCCGTGGCCAGACCGTACGAGGCCAACTTGGCTTCCAGGCTGTCGGCCACCGCGCCCATCGCCGGCAGGGTCGAGTACCGCACGCCCAGCGAGACGATCCACTGCACCTGGGCCATCAGCTCGGCCGCATCGACCTGCGCGACCAGGTCGTCGATCAGGGGCGTGGGCAGGGGCACGAAGCCCCCCGCGGGTGCGGAGGGCACGGTGAAAACGGCGGGCGGCTCGGCCAGCAGGCGCGCGCCGGGCAGGGCGGCCAGCACGTCGGCCGGGCCGGTGACCAGCCACCGGTCGCCGCGGCGGTCCAGGACGGTCACGCCGGCGGGCGGCTCCGCGCCCTGGACGACGGCGCGGGGCGGGGCGGCGTGGGCGGACGTGGCGATGGCCATGAGAACGGCGAAGACGAGCACGAGACGCGGCATGGAACGGCTCCCGGGGTGGTGGTGTTCAAGCAAGGATAGCACATCCGCGCCGGCCGCGGGGCCGCGCCCACCTATCCGAGCGCCTCCCCCACCGCCTCCACCAGCCGCGCAATGTCCTCCCGCGTGTTGTACCCCTGCACCGAGAACCGCAACCAGGGCCGCCCCGCGAAGGTGGTCACCGGCACCTCCACGGCGAACTTTTCGCGCAGCCGCCGATGCAAAGCCTCGCCGTCGATCCCCTCCGGCAGCGGCACCGCGCACATCTGCGCCAGCCAAGGCTCGGGCGGGCACAGGGCCGGCAGGCCGGTCAGCTCCAGCAGCGCCTGGCGCCCTTCCAGCAGCAGCGCGTGGCAGCGCGCGCGCACCGCCGGCCAGTCGTGCTCCCTCAGAAACGCCAGCGCCGCCGGCACGGCCAGGTACGCCGACGGGTCCCGGGTTCCGGTCCACTCCTGCTCGTCGACGAAACGGCTGGGCCCGGGGTGGTCGCTCTGCCAGCCCCAGCTGACCACCAGGGGCTCGATGCGCTCCTGCACCTCGCGCCGCACGTAGAGTGCGGCCGCGCCCTTGGGTGCCAGCAGCCACTTGTGGCAGTTGCCGGCCCACACGTCGCAGCCCAGGGCGTGCAGGTCGCAGTCGAGCTGCCCCGGCACGTGGGCGCCGTCGATCATGGTGAGGATGCCGCGGTCGCGGGCCCTCGCCACCAGCGGGGCCACCGGCAGCACCACCCCCGAGGGCGAGGTGATCTGGCTGAGGAACAGCACCTTCGTGCGCGCGGTGACGCCCGCCCACACCGCCTCGACCACCGCGTCGGGATCGTCCAGCGGCAGCAGCAGCGCGCGCTGCACGTACTGCGCCCCCTGCTTCGCGCACAGGAACCGCCACATGCGGTCCAGGGCGCCGTACTCGTGGTCGGTGGACAGCACCTCGTCGCCGGGCTCGAGACTAAGCGAGCGCGCCGCGACGTTCAGCGCGGTGGTGGCGTTGGCGACGAAGACGAGCTCGTCCCGGTCGGCGCCCAGGTAGGCGGCCAGCTCGGCGCGGGCGGCGGCCAGGCGCACCGGCAGGGTACGCTGCGTGGAGAGGAAGTCGACGGGCTCGGCCTCCAGCTCCCGCTGCAGGCGCTGGTATTCGGCGAACACCGGGCGGGGGCAGGCGCCGAAGGAGCCGTGGTTCAGGAACGTGACGTCGTCGCGCAGCAGGAAGAGGTCGCGGAGCATGGGGGGCCTTTCGCCGGGGTGAGCCACGGGCCGCACAGCACGCTAAGGCACCCTGCCCGGACCGGTCAACGGACGCCCGCGGTCTCGCGCTCCGGCGCCGCCGCCTGCCGGACCCCGAACTGCACATAATCCCGCCCGAAAGCCAGGTCGATCGTCCACTCCAGCACCACCCGCAGCCGCCGGCCCCAGCCCGGGAACTTCAGCAGGTACACCGTGCGCCACAGGAACCAGGCCGGGAATCCCGCCAGCCTGAAGGGGCCGATGCGGGCCACGCCGGTGCGGCAGCCCAGGCCCACCAGCGAGCCCCGGTCCCGGATCACGCAGGGGACCGGCGCCTCGCCCCGCAGCACCCGCACCAGGTTGTCGGCCACGGCGCGGCCCTGCTGCACCGCCGCCTGGGCGGTCGCCGGGTAGGGCTTGCCGTCGGGGTCCGGGTTGACGGCGCCGTCGCCGATGGCCCAGACGTCCTGGTGCCCCTGCACGCGCAGGTCCGGCTCGCACAGGATCCAGCCGCGGGAGTCGGCGGGCAGGTCCAGCCCGGCCAGGACCGGATTGGGGGCGATGCCCGCGCACCAGATCAGGGTCGCGGCCGCCAGCCAGGTGCCGTCGTCCAGTTCCGCGTGGTCCGGGCCCACCTTGCGCACCGACGTGCCCAGGCGCAGGTCCATGCCCCGGGCCCGCAGCTTCTGCGCCGCGAAGTCCGCCAGCTCGCCGTCCAGGTTGGGCAGGATGCGCTGGGCGATGTCCACCAGGGTGATGCGCACGTCGGCCGCCGAGAGGTTGGCGTAGCGGCGGCTGGCCCGGCTGAGGAACGCCTCCAGCTCGCCGGCCACCTCCACGCCGGTGAAGCTGCTGCCGACCACCACGAAATGCAGCAGGGCGCGGCGGCGCGCCGGATCGGCGGTCTGGTCCGCCTGCTCCAGCAGGCGGATGGCGCGGTCCCGCAGGCCGATGGCGTCGGCCACGCCCTTGACCTGCAGGGCGTGCTCGCGCAGGCCGGGGATGGGCGGCAGGTTGGTCACGCTGCCCACCGCCAGCACCAGGTGGTCGTAGGGCACCTCGCGCAGGTCGTCCTCGCCCACCGGCCGCACGGCGATCACCCGGCGCGTGAGGTTCGCGCCGGTGAACTCGCCCATCAACAGGCCCCGCGCGTGGGTAAAGGCACGCAGGCCGACCACCGCGTGCTGCGGCGGCAGACTGCCGGTGCCGGCCTCCATCAAAAAGGGATGGAAGACGAAGTAGTTGTTGCGGTCCACGAGCAGGACCTCGGCCTCGTCCGGGCGCAGGCGGCGCAGCAGGCGCTGCACCGCGAAGGCGCCGCCGAAGCCGCCGCCGACGATCACGATCCGCGGGCGTCGCCGACTGTCGGTGCCAGCTGCGGCGGATGCGCCAGGC
>JBHEPC010000169.1:0-8180 GCA_046260475.1 Candidatus Krumholzibacteriia bacterium
CACTCCACCCGCACCCGGTTGCCTTTCCCCCGCCCATCCGCTAGAATTCCCCCGGGGAACGCGTCCGCCTTCCCCTCTTTTTCGTCCCGGCGGCCCGCCGCCGGCTGCCGTTCTTTGACAGGAGCATAGACCGTGGGCAAACGAAGGAAGGGCCGGGAGATCGTCCTGCAGTCCCTGTACGCCTCCCTGATCAGCGGCGCCAAGCTGGAAGACGCCCTGGCCGACCAGCTGGCGCGGCGCGAGTCCAACGACGAGACCGCCTTCTTCGCCCGCGACCTGGCCGGCAAGATCACCGCCCACCGGCCCGACCTGGACGCCTGGTTGCGGGCACTGGCGTCGCGGGGCTGGAACCCCGACCGGGTCGGCATGCTCGAGAAGGTGATCCTCATCATCGGTCTGGCGGAACTGCGCCACAGCCCGGACGTTCCCTGGCGCGTCGTCATCAACGAGGCCCTCGAGCTGACCCGCCGCTACTGCGAGGACGAGGCCATCGGCTTCGTCAACGGCGTCCTTGACCGGGCGGCCGCCGAGACCTACCCCGACCATCACGGCAAGCGCGCCGCCGGCGCGGCCAAGGACACGACGGGTCACGACACGCCGACCGGCACGCCGACCGGCACGCCGACCGAGACGCCGACCGAACCCCCAACCACCCCGCCAACCGACCCGGAGCAAAACACGTGAGGGCCTCGACCCCGCAGCACTGGCAGCGCTTCTGGGAGGAAGCCGACCATCTTGAGTTGGACGAGGTCTACGGTACCGACGGCCGCATGGTGCGCGAGGTCATGCTGCTGGGCGACCCGGCCGGCAAGCGCATCCTCGAGGTGGGGGCGGGCACCGGCCGCGACGCGGTGACCCTGGCCCTGGCCGGGGCCGAGGTGCTGACCCTCGACTACGTGGCCGGCTCGCTGCTCCTGACGCGCAAAGCCGCCGGCACGGCCGGGGTTGCCGTCGCCCCCGTCTGCGGCGACGCGCTGGCCTCGCCGTTTGCCGACGGCACCTTCGACGTGGTCTTCCACCAGGGGCTGCTCGAGCACTTCCGCGACGTGCGCCCGCTGCTGCGCGACAACGCGCGCATCCTCAAGCCCGGCGGCCACGTCATCGTGGACGTGCCCCAGACCTTCCACTACTACACCCTGGGCAAGCAGGCGCTGATCGCCCTGGACCGGTGGTTCGCCGGCTGGGAGACCCAGTTCACCCCGGCGCAGCTGGAGGGCCACGTCCGGCGCGAGGGCCTGCAGGTGGTCCGCACCTACGGCGACTGGATGGTGCCGGGGCTGTGGTACCGCGCCCTCAGGAAGATCCTGCTGACGCGCCTGGGCCGGCGGCTGCCCATGCACCCGGAGCCGGTGCCCGCGCTGGCCCGCCTGGGCGAGCGCTGGCGCGGCTGGTTCGGAACAAAGCGCGCGGCCCTCTACACCATGCCCACCATCGGGGTGGTGGCCCGCAAACCGGAGGCCCTGTCCTGAGGCTGCTGGCGGTCAACTGGCGGGACATCAAGGATCCCCTCGGCGGCGGGGCCGAGCTGCACCTGCACGAGATCCTCAAGGGCGCCGTGCGCGCCGGCTGGACCGTCGACATGGTGGCCGCGTCGTACCCGGGTGCGCCCGCGGTCGAGACCATCGACGGCGTGACGGTCCATCGCCGCGGCCACTGGGCCGTGGCCAATCTCGTCCTGCCCGGCCTGGTCAGGAAGCTGCTGAAGACCCACCACTACGACCTGCTGGTCGAGGACATCAACAAGATCCCCTTTTACACGCCGCTCTACGCCGCCGGCGTGCCCGTCCTGGCCGTGGTGCCCCACCTGTTCGGCAGCACCGTCTACCGGGAGACCAACCCGCTGGTCGCCACCTACGTCTACGCCGCCGAGAGCCTGATCCCGCGCATCTACCGGGACGTCGATTTCGAGGTGATCAGCCCCTCGACCCGGGACGATCTGGTGGCCCGGGGCCTGGACCCGGCGCGCGTGCGCACCATCTACTGCGGCCTGGACCACGCCAAGTTCGCCCTGGCCGACCCGCCGCCGCGCAGCGAGGCGCCGCTGGTGGTCAGCTGGAGCCGCCTGCGCCGCTACAAGAGCCTGGACGTGGCGCTGCGTGCCTTCGCCCGCATCCGCGCCGAGCTGCCCGACGCCCGCCTGCTGGTCATGGGCCGCGGCCCGGACGAGGGCCGCCTGCGCCGGCTGACGGCGAAGCTGGGCCTGCAGGACGCCGTCGAGTTCCGCGGCTTCCAGCCCCGGGACGAGCTGGTGCGCGCCCTGCACCGCTGCCGCGTGTTCCTGAACCCCAGCCCCAAGGAGGGCTGGGGGCTGACCGTGGTCGAGGCCAACCTGTGCGGCGTGCCCGTGGTGGCCAGCGACCGGCCTGGGCTACGGGACTCGGTGCGCCACGGCGAGACCGGCGCCCTGGTGCCCTACGGCGACGACGCGGCCATGGCCCGCGAGGCCCTGGTCCTGCTGCGTGACCGCACCTTGTGGCAGGCCCGCAGCGACGCGGCGCGCCGCTGGGCCGCCGGCTTCACCTGGGAGCGCTGCGCCGCCGAGTCCCTGGCATTGTTCGCCGAGGTGGCGGCGCGCGGGAGGCGGCCGTGAGGCGCGTCCTGATCCTCCTGGCCAAGGTGGCGATCAGCGCCGCGCTGATCTGGTTCCTGCTGGCGCGCCTGTCCCTGGACGAGATCACCGACGTCATGGACGAGCCCCGCTGGGGCTGGCTGATGGCCGCCCTGGGCGTGTACGGCCTGTCCGCCTTCGGCGGCGCCCTGCAGTGGTCCTGGATCCTGCAGGTGGCGGGAGTGGCCGCGCCGCAGCGGGAGGTGCTCCGGCTCTACTTCATCGGCCTGTTCTTCAACAACTTCCTGCCGGCGAACGTCGGCGGCGACGCCTGGAAGATCGTGGACCTGGGCCGGCAGGAGGGCAAGCCCCTGGCCGTGTTCTGCGCGACCCTCCTGGACCGCCTGCTGGGCCTGACGGCCCTGACCCTGCTGGCGGTCGTGGTGCTCGCGGGCGCGGCTCTGGGCGGGGTGCCGCTGCCGGCGGTGACCCTGCTGCTGCTGCCGGTGCTCGTGGTGCTCGCGGCGGGCCTGGCGGCCCTGCTCTCGCGGCGCGTGGGCGGCCGGCTGCCCGACCTGGTGGCGGCCGTGGGCCTGCAGCGCCCGGCGGTGCGCCTGCGCCGGGTGACCGACGAGTTCACCCTCTACCGACCACGGGTGCGCTGGCTGAACCTGTTGCTGCTGTTCAGCACCGGCGTGCAGATGCTACGCATCGTCACCCACCTGCTGGTGGCGCGGGGGCTGGGCTTCGAACTGGACGCCGTGCAGGCGGTGCAGCTGCTGGTGCTGATCCCCATGCTGGCCATCAGCCTGACCCTGCCGGTGACCATCAACGGCATCGGCCTGCGCGAGTCGGTGTCGGCGAGCCTGCTGGTGTGGGCGGGGCTGGCCGCGCCCCAGGCCGTGGCCATGGAGGTGGCGGCCTACCTGGTGCAGGTGGTGTTCAGCCTGCAGGGCGGCCTGCTGCTGTGGGCCGGACGCTGGGGACGGGCCGGCCGGAACTAACGGAGCCCGCTGTTGTTGGGCCCGTCGGCGTATGTTAGCTTGGTCGGGACCGACCCGGACCGGGATCCCTTCCGGCCCGCCGTTTCGCCTCCTGCAGCGAAGGTGACGAGTCCATGCCCCTTTGGCTTCGCCGGCCCCACGTGCTGATCGCCGCCGGTGTGTTCGCCCTGACCCTGGGCGTCTACACGGCCACGCTGAGCCCGACGTCCGACTTCTGGGACTGTGGCGAGTACATCACCACCAGCCACATCGTGGGCGTGCCCCACCAGCCGGGCACGCCGCTGTACGTGCTGGTGGGCCGGGTCTTCGACGTCCTGCTGGGCAGCCCGGACACCACGCAGCCGGCGCTGCGCACCGCCTGGGCGGTGAACTTCATGTCGGCGTTCTTCAGCGCCCTGGCCGTGACCTTCGTCTTCCTGATCATCCGCGGCATCGCCAGGCGCGCCGACCCGGACGCGGGCTGGCTGCCCGAGATCGGCGGCGTCGTGGGCGCCCTGTTCCTGGCCTTCAGCGAGACCTTCTGGAACAACGCCATCGAGGCCGAGGTCTACGGGCTCTCGGGCTTCATGCTGGCCCTGCTGACCTGGCTGACCCTGCGCTGGTACGACCACCGCGAGCACCCGGCCAGCAGCAACCTGCTGCTGCTGCTGATCTACCTGCTGGGCCTGGGCGTGGGCTTCCACCTGGGCAGCCTGCTGGTCTACCCGGCGGTCTTCCTGCTGGTGCTGCTGTCGAAGGACCGGCAGCTGTCCCTGTTCGACCTCTGGCTCATGAGCGCAGGCCTGTTCATCTTCCTGCTCTCGACCAGCGTCCGCGACAACGGCCTGGTGATCCTGCTGCTGGTGGCCTACGCCGTCGTGGTGGCGGTGCGCGCCTTCCAGGGCGCCCACTTCGCGGCCCTGGGCAGCGCCCTGTTCTTCGTGGGCCTGACCGTGCACGTGATGATGCTGATCCGCGCCGGTGCCAGCCCCGAGCCCGCCGTCAACCAGACCGGCCCGGACAACTTCGCCACCCTGCTGTCGGTGATCCGGCGCGAGCAGTACCCGCCGCTGAACCCGTTCTCGCGCCAGGCGCCCCTGCACTGGCAGTTCGGCTACTACTACGGCTTCCTGTTCAAGCAGTTCTACTGGCTGGGCACGGGCCACGGCCTGCTGACGGCGGCCACCACCTTCCTGGGCCCGGTCTTCCTGGCCCTGCTGGGCCTGTTCCACGGCCTGCGCCGGGTGCGGCCGCTGGTCTTCGTGCCCCTGGTCAGCTACCTGATCAACGGCGAGATCCTGACCCTGTACCTGAACTTCACGGCCAATGAGGTGCGCGACCGCGACTACTTCTACTTCGCCGCCTTCATGTTCTTCGCCGTGTTCATCGGCCTGGGGGCGGCCGCCCTGCTGCGCTACGTTGCCGGCGGCGAGGGCAGCCCGGCCGCGGCACTGGCCAGGGCGGGCCGCGACTGGCGCCGCGTCGAGGCGGTGCGCATCCCGCCGGTGGCCAAGGTCGTCGCCGCGGCCCTGCTGGTGATGGCCCTGCTGCCCATCGCGCCCGGCCACACCAAGTGGTTCGAGCACGACCGCAGCGAGAACCGCATCGGCTACGAGTACGCCTGGAACATCCTGGCGGGGCTGGACGAGAACGCCATCATCTTCACCAACGGGGACAACGACACCTTCCCCATCTGGTACCTGCAGTACGTGGAGCAGTTCCGCCGCGACGTGACGGTGGTGAACCTGTCGCTGGTGAACCTGCCCTGGTACATCAAGCAGCTGCGCCAGAACGAGGGCCTGGTCATGCGCCGCAGCGACGAGGAGATCGACCGCCTCAAGCACCGCATGTTCGAGGACCCGCAGACCGGCGAGCGCGAGCTGATCATGATCAAGGACTACGTCCTGCACGACATCATCGCCACCAACAACGAGAACCTGCAGCGCCCGGTGTTCTTCGCGGTCACCATCCCGCAGGAGAACATGAAGCGCTACTTCGCCAACCTCAGCATGGAGGGCATGGCCTACCGGCTGGTCGAGACCCGCGGCCCGGACGGCCTGCCGGCCACCAACATCGACAAGGTCCTGGAGAACATGCTGGGCGTGTACCGTCTGGGCTCCCTGCAGACCGGCGACACCCCCGAGCGCCAGCGGCACTACGCCGCGATGTCCGGCCGCGCCACCGACACGGGCGAGGTGCGCCTGGGCACCGACGGCCGGCGCCTGGCCCCGGCCCAGCTCGATACCCTGGTGCGCCTGCTGGGCCACAAGCGCGACGACGTCTACCGCGGGCCCAACGCCGTGCACCTGCTGGGCAACTACCCCACCGCGTTCAACCGCGCCGGCTACGAGAGCTACCTGCTGGCCAACGAGGTGGCCATGGCCGACACCGCGGCCTACCAGCGCCACCTGCAGACGGCCCTGCTGTCCTTCGAGGCCAGCCTGCTTCTGCAGCCGTTCAACCAGCAGGCCCTGGACTTCTACCCCCTGCTGCTGGTGCAGGCCTACCGGGACGAGGACGCCAAGGACTTCCTGAGCTCGCTGGCGGGCAACGTGCCGGCCGAAGTGGAGGAGCGCACGGTGTACAACGCCCTGCGGGGCATGGTGCGCGGCGGCGTGCCCGAGCTGGCGTTCGCGTTCCTGCAGGAGCGCACGGCCGCCGAGCCGGACCGGAAGTACTGGTACCAGGCCCGCTTCAGTCTCCACCAGGCGCTGGGCGCGCGGGCCGAGGCCGAGGCCGTGGCCCGGGCCTGGGAGGAGCACAGCGGCCAGCCCGACACCGAGATGACCCAGGCCCTGGAGCAGATGCGCCAGGAAGCCCTGCGGCGCGAACAGCAGCGGATCGACGAGGCCCTGGAGGGACGGCCCGATGGCGAGTGAGAACTGGGAGGATCTGGCGGCCGGGCTGCCGGCGCCGGTCACGGCGGTGCTTTGCCCCGGCGCGCCGGTGGTGGTCACCGGCTGCGCGGGGTTCATCGGCAGCACCGTGACCGAGGCCCTGCTGGCCCTGGGCTGCCGCGTCACCGGCGTGGACGCCCTGACCGACTACTACGACCCGGCGCTCAAACGCGAGAACCTGGCCGGCTTCAGGGACCATCCCGACTTCACCTTCGTGGAGCGCCACCTCGAGGACCTGGACGCGGCCGGTCTGCTGGCCGGGGTCCGTGCGGTCTTCCACCTCGCCGCCCAGGCCGGGGTGCGCGCGAGCTGGGGCGCGTCATTCAGCGACTACCTGCAGTGGAACGTCATGGCCACCCAGCGCCTGCTGGAGGCCTGCAAGGACCCGCGGGTGGCAGGCGGCCTCGCGCGCTTCGTCTACTCCAGCAGCAGCTCCGTCTACGGGGACCAGGAGCGGCTGCCGGTCACCGAGACGGACCTGCCGCGGCCCAACTCGCCCTACGGCGTGACCAAGCTGGCCGCCGAGCACCTGTGCGTGCTGTACGCCATGAACTTCGGCGTGCCCACCAGCAGCCTGCGCTACTTCACGGTGTTCGGCCCGCGCCAGCGTCCGGACATGGCCTTCCGCAAGTACATCGAGGCGGCGCTGGACGGCCGCGTCTTCGCGGTCTACGGCGACGGCAACCAGACCCGCGACTTCACCTACGTGCGCGACGCGGTGCGCGCGAACCTGCTGGCGGTGTCCGCTGCCCGGCCCTGGGAGGTGCTGAACACCGGCGGCGGCAGCCGCGTGGTGTTCGCCGACGCCCTGGCCCAGCTGCAGGCGATTCTCACGGCACAGGTGCCCGGCCTGGCCGCGGCGATCCGCTACACCGAGACCGCCAAGGGCGACGTGCGCGACACCTTCGCCGACCGCACCCACGTGGAGGCCGCCATCGGCTACCGCCCCACGGTCGCCTTCGCCGACGGCCTGGCCCGCGAGGCGGAGTGGGCCATCTCCCGGAGGACGTCCCTGTGAACACGGGCACGACGGTCCCGGCGCGCTGCGGCATCGCCGTGGTGGTGCCGGCGCTGAACGAGGCCGAGTCGTTGCCGGAGCTGGTCGAGCGCATCGCCGCGGCCATCGACGGCATGGGCCGCAGCTGGGAGGTGTGGATCGTCGACGACGGTTCGCGCGACGGCACCTTCGCGGTGGTGGAGCGGCTGGCGGCGGAGCGGCCCCAGGTGCACGGCTTGGGCTTCGGCCGCAACTTCGGCAAGGCCGCGGCCCTGGCCGCCGGCTTCGAGGCCGCCAGTGCCGACGTCGTGATCACCATGGACGCCGACCTGCAGGACGACCCGGCGGAGATCCCCCACCTGGTGGCGAAGCTGGAGGAGGGCTGGGACCTGGTCTCGGGCTGGAAGCAGGACCGCAAGGACGGCTTCATCAAGAACAAGACCAGCAAGGTGTTCAACTGGTTCACCGCCCACATGTGCGGGCTCCGGCTGCACGACTTCAACTGCGGCCTGAAGGCGTACCGGCGCGAGGTCACGCAACGGGTGCGGCTGTACGGCGAGATGCACCGCTACGTGCCCGCCCTGGCGCACCTGGACGGCTTCCGGGTCACCGAGCTGCCGGTCCGCCATGCGGCCCGGAAGTTCGGCCGCACCAAGTACGGCCCCGCCCGCTTCATCAACGGTTTCCTCGATTTGTTGACGGTCTACTTCCTGCACGCCCGCCGCACCTCGCCCCTGCACCTGTTCGGACGCATC
>JBHEPC010000428.1:0-5966 GCA_046260475.1 Candidatus Krumholzibacteriia bacterium
GCCACAGGGTCTGCCTGAGCTCCTCTTCCTCCTGCTGTTCGAGCTGCTCGCCGGACATGTCCTCGGCGGTGTAGCCGTAGGGCAGCTGCATGCCCGCCAGGATCTCGGCGATGAAGCGCCGGCGCATGGCGTCGGTGCCGATGTACTCCCAGTTGATCTGCTGGCTGTAGCGCTGGTCGTGGCGGTTGATGGAGCTGGTCTCCGGCCGCTGCTCGATGGTGATCAGCCGGCCCAACTGCACCTTCTGGCCGCGGCTGGTGGTCATGCTGCGGCCCAGGATCTGGTCGTACTCGATCTGTTCGGCGTCGGCGAAGCTCATCATCAGGCGCTGGTCCTCGCCGTCGACCACCATGTGCCAGGGCGTCTCGACCCCCAGCAGGCGGCGGATGTGGCCCATGACCTCGGCCATGGACAGACGGTGTTGCGCCAGCGCCTCGCGGTCGAGGATCACCACGGTCTCGTCGGTGGCGTTGCGGCTGAAGCGGTCGCCGCTGGTCAGGCGCGCGTTGCGCACGCGGCGGTTGCGGTCCAGGCGCGCAAGCACCCCGTCGGAGATCTCCTTGAGCTCCTTGGAGTTGTAGCCGGTCAGGCGGATCGTCGAGTTGGCCATGCCGCCGCCGCGGCCGCCCTTCATGTAGGGGTCGCCGAAGCCGTTGATCCAGATGAACATGCCGCCCAGTTCCTCGGCCAGCACGATCAGCTTGTTGCGGAACAGCTCCGGGTAGGCCGAGGTCAGCAGCTCGTCCTCGAACTCGATGTTCAGCCAGGCCTGGTTGCCGAAGGCGCCCGAGCGCATGTGGGCGCCCTCGGGCAGGGGCAGCACCTCCTGCTCGAACAGGCGGATGGTCTCGCTGGAGAGCTTGACGTCCGTGCCCACGGGGCGCTCGCAGTAGGCGACGATGACCTCCTTCGCCTGGGGCCGCCAGAAGCCGCCGGTGCGCACCTTCTCCTTGAACGCCCAGCCCATGCCCGCGAACAGGGCCAGCATCACCACCACCGGGAAGACCCAGAAGCGCAGGTGCAGGCGCGTCAGCCTGTCGACGTACGCCACGAAGACGCCGACCGCCGCGAGCAGGCCCGCCGCGCCCCCCACCCAGGGCAGCCAGTCGGTGGCGGCGTGGCGGCCCCGCCACAGCCAGCCCGCCGCGAACACGACGGCCGCGAGCACCAGCACGCCCAGGAGCCAGCGCCACAGCAGGTGCCAGCCCGCCGGGCCGAACTCGTCGGCGCCGGCCGTGCCCTGGCGCATCTCCTGCTCCGCCGACCCGCGCAGGGCCACCGGGATCCAGCAGAAGGCCACGAAGATCGACGCCAGCATGGCGATGCCCACGCTCACCGCCAGGGGGACGTAGAACAGCGACAGCCGGTCGGTCATGAAGATGAACGAGAGGAACGCGACCACCGTGGTCAAGGTCGTCGCCATGATGGGGAAGGCCACCTCGCGGGTGCCCAGGACCAGGGATTCGCGGCTGTTTTCGTCACGCCGGCCGGACAGGCGCCGGTGGATGGCGTCCAGCACCAGGATGCTGTTGTCCAGCAGCATGCCGAAGCAGACGGTCAGGCCGCTGATGGTGATGAAGTTCACCGAGACCCCGAAGAAGTAGAACATCGACAGGCAGATGACGATCGCCAGGAGGATCGAGGCGATCACGATGGCGGTCAGGCGGACCCGCTTGAGCGCCAGCGCGAGCAGGACGAACAGCAGACCCAGGATCACCAGCGAGCGCGTGACCAGCTCCTCGAGCTTGTCCTCCAGCTCCTGGCCCTCATCCTGGTCGACCTCGAAGTGCACCGGGAACGGCGCGTCGGCCTGGATCTGAGGCAGGGCCGCGCGCAGGCGCCGGCTCACGGCAATGGAGTTCTGGCCGCTGCGCTTGGTGATGTTCAGGGTGATGACGTTCTCGCCGCCGATGCGGCTGAAGTAGCTGATGTCCTCGAAGTCCTCGCGCACCTCGGCCACGTGGCCCAGGGTCACCGGCTGGCCGCCGACGTTGCGCAGCACCGTGCGCCGCAGCGTGTCCAGGGTCACGTCCTGGCGCACCGAGACCGTCAGCTCCCGGCCGCTGCGCCGCACCGGGCCCGCCGGGGTGATGTCGTCCAGGGCGTCCAGGCGCGCGGCGACCGTGTCGGCGGTCAGGCCGTAGCGCTCCATCAGCTCCAGGTCCAGCAGCACCTTGACCAGCGGCCGGGCGCCGCCCCGCAGCTCGGCGTCCGCGACGCCGTCGATGGCCAGGAAGCGCGGCAGCAGCCAGGTCTCGGCGCGGTCACGCAGCTCGTTCATCGGCAGGGGCGAGACCAGGCTCACCGAGAAGAACTCCTCGGCGCGCAGCTCCTCCGGCACGTAGGGACGGATCACCGGCTGGCCGGCCTGGGGGGGCAGGTTGCGCCGCACGGCCCCCAGCTGCTCCGACAGCTCCAGCCGGGCGAAGTCCATGTTCGTGCCGCGCTTGTACTTCACGGTGACCGTGCTCTGCCCGTGGCGGGACTGGGAGTCGATGTCCTCGACCCCGTGGCAGCCGGCGACCGCCTCCTCGACCGGCAGCGTGACCGCGCGCTGGATGGCGCTGGGCGAGGCCCCGTTCCAGCCGGTGACGATGGACAGCTCCGGCAGATCGGTCTCGGGCATGGCCTCGATGTTCAGCCGGGGCAGGGCGTAGATACCCGTCACCATCAGCGCCGCGAACAGCATCCACGTGGCCACGGGGTGGTCGACGGCGAAGCGGATCATGGCCTAGTACTCCCGGTCCAGGCGCCGGTGGATCAGCTCGTAGGCCGCCGGCGTCAGGTACAAGGTCAGCAGCGTGGCGAAGCTCAGGCCGCCGATGATGGTGATGGCCAGGGGCCGCTGCATCTGCTCGCCCGTACCCAGGCCCAGGCCCATGGGTACCATGGCCAGCACCGTGGTGACGGTCGTCATCATGATGGGCCGGAAGCGGAGCAGGCCGGCCTCCAGCACCGCCGCCCGCCCGGCCATGCCGTCCTCGCGCAGCCGGCGGATGGTCGCGACCTTGACGATGGCGTCGTTCACGGCGATGCCCAGCAGGGCGATCATGCCGATCAGCGAGATGATGTTCAGGGACTGGCCGGTCAGCCACAGGGTCAGCACGGCGCCGGCCACGCCCACCGGCAGCACCGCGGTGATGATCAGCGGGTCGACGAAGCTCTCGAACTGGGCGGCCAGGATCATGTACACCAGCAGGGCCGACAGCAGCAGGGCCCAGCCCAGGTCCTTGAAGCTGCTGTTGATCTCCTCCTGCTCGCCGCCGGTGACGAAGCCGACGCCCTCGGGCAGGGCGAGTCCCGCCAGGAGCGCGTCGACGTCCTGCCAGACCTCGGCCACGCTGCGGCCCTGCACGTCGCCCGACAGGGTGACCTGCCGCCGCTGGTCCCGGCGCACCAGCTCGCGCACCGGCTGGCCCACGGTCTGGACCATGAAGGCGCCCAGCGGCACGGTCCGGCCCTCGGCCACGGCCACGGGGGAGGAGAGCACCGCCGCCAGGTCGTAGCGCTGGTCGCGCGGCAGCCGCACGGCGATGTCGATGCGCTGCTCGATCTCGTTGTAGGTGGTGGCCACCGTCCCCTGGATGCGGTTGCGCAGCTCGGCGGCCAGGGCCTCGGGCTCCAGGCCGTAGCGCAGGGCCTTCTCCCGGTCCACCGTCACCTCGACGGTGGGATTGCCCAGCACCCGGTCCATCTCCACGTCCTGCAGGCCGTCGAGCGCGCGCAGGCGGGGCAGCAGGTCCTCGGCCGTGCGCAGGGCGTCCGCGCCGCGCTCGGCCACGATGCCCAGGGTGAAGGCGGCCTCGCCGCTGGCGAGGATCTCCCGCAGGCCCACGCCCTCCTCGCGGAAGGACCAGACGGCGCCCTGGAGGTCGGCCAGGCGGGTGACCAGCTGCTGCTTGATGTGCTCCATGTCCTGGCGTCCGTGCCGCGTCGGGTGCAGCATCACCCGGATGCGCGCGGTGTTGGCCGCGCTGTAATCCTTCAGCGAGGCGAGGGTCTTCTCCGTCACCCCGACCTGCGCGTACACCGTCTCGACCTCGGGCAAAGGGGCGATGAAGGCGGCCAGGCGCGCCGCCGTGTCGCGGGTCAGCTCCAGGGGGGTGCCCGCCGGCAGCTCCAGCGCCAGGGTGAAGTCGCCGCGGGTGCGGTCGGGCATGAAGGTCAGGCGCAGGTCCGTGCCCAGCCAGGCCACCGCCGCCACCACCAGGACCAGCCCGGCCAGGAACGCGGGTTTGTGGTCCAGCACCCGCACGAGCAGCCGGTGGTAGAGGCGGATCGCCAGGTTCACCAGGGCGTCGAAGGGCCGGAACAGCGGCGCCGGCCGGTCCTTGGGCGCCCGCAGGATGTGGGCGCTGAGCATGGGCTGCAGCAGCAGCGCCGCCAGGATCGAGACCAGCAGCGAGATGGTCACGGTCAGGGCCTGGTCCCGGAAGAACTCGCCCGCCACGCCGGGCACGTAGATCACCGGGAAGAATACCGCGACGGTGGTCAGGGTGGCCGCCACCACGGGCGAGGCGACCTCCCGCGCGGCGCGCGCGCACACGTCGCCCACCGCCTCGGCCGAGCCGCGGGCCGCCTTCAGGTGCCGGTTGATGTTCTCCAGCACCACGATGGAGTTGTCCACGAGCATGCCCGCCGCGAGCGAAAGGCCGCCCAGGGACATCAGGTTCAGGCCGACGTCCGCGAAGTAGAGGAAGGCGAAGGTGGTCATGATGGACACGGGGATGGCCAGGCCCACCACCAGCGGGCTGCGCCAGTCCATCAGGAACAGGAACAGCACCACGAAGGCCAGGGCCGAGCCGTAGAGCAGCGAGTTCTGCAGGCCCTGGAAGCTCTCCTGCACGAAGTCGGCGTCCCGGTAGATGAACGCGTGGCGGAAGTCCGGGTACTGGTCGTCCAGGATGCCCAGCACCTTGTCCACCTCGGCGGTGGTGGCGATCGTGTTCTCGCCCACCTCCTTGTACAGGTGCAGCGAGACCACCTCCTCGCGCCCGGTCAGCGTGAAGCCCTCGGGCTCCTTGACCGTGTCCAGCACCCGCGCCACGTCGCCGATGGTGATGCCCGCGCCGGCGGCGGGGATCTCGGTGGCGCGGATCTCGTCCAGGTTCTCGAACTCGCCCAGGATGCGCAGGGGCAGGTGCAGCGGACCCTTGCGGATGCGGCCGCCGGGGAACGAGATGTTGGCCACGCGCAGGGCCGACGCCAAATCCTCCATGGTCAGGCCGTAGAGGCGCAGCTTGCCGAAGTCCGGCTCGACGAGGATCTCGCGCTCGGCCCCGCCGATGACCTCGGCCTGGCTGACGCCGTTGATCTGCTCCAGCGCCGGCTTGATCACCTCGCGGGCGAACTCGGTCATGCGCGCCATGGGGTCGTCGCCCCGCATCACCAGGATGGCGATGGGACGGGCGCTCGGATCCCAGCGCAGGATCAACGGCCGGTCCGCCGCGACGGGGAAGTCATCCCGGAAGGCCACCCGGTCGATGGCCTCGCGCAGGTGCAGGTTGGCGAAGTCCATCTCGGTGCCCCACTCGTACTGCACCGTGATGGTCGAGACGCCCTCGCGGGTCTTCGAGACCACCCGCCGCACCCCCGCCAGGCCGGTGATGACCTCCTCCAGGGGCTGGGTGATCAGGCGCGTCAGGTCGTCCGCCGGCGTGTCCGCCCAGTTGGTGATCACCGTCAGGTTGGGGTAGTTGATGGCCGGCAGCAGGTCGACCGGCAGGCGGCTGCGGGCCTGGAAGCCGATCAGCACCAGGCCCGCGAAGAGCATGAGGATGGCCACGGGGCGCCGGACGGCGGTCTCGATGATCATCGGCCGCTCGTCCCTGCGTCGTCACCGGCGCCGGCGGTGAAGGCCCAGCGGTCGTTGCCGGGGACGGTGCGGCGGACCTTGATGCGGGCCTCGTGGGCCAGGGTCAGGTGGTCGCTGACCACGACCTCGTCGCCGGGGGCCAGGCTGCCGC
>JBHEPC010000179.1:0-4076 GCA_046260475.1 Candidatus Krumholzibacteriia bacterium
CATGGGGCCGTAGCACTTGTGGGCGCTGAAGACCAGCAGGTCGGCGCCGCTGTCGGCGAACGTCAGCGGCCGGTGGCCCACCGACTGGGCGGCGTCAACCAGGGTCAGCGCCCCCACGTTGCGGGCGCGGCCGCAGATCTCGGCCACCGGGTTGACGGTGCCCAGCACGTTGGAAATGTGGCCGATCGCGACGATCTTGACCCGCTCATCCAGCAGGTCGTCCAGCCGCTCCATCTCCAGCTCGGGAATGGTGTCCGCGCGGGCCGAGTCCGACAGCAGCAGGTTGCGGTTCTCCTGGAAGGCCTCGCTGCGCGGGGCGTCCTCCTCGATGCGGATCAGGCCGGTGTAGCTGGAGCGGGACTTCTCCGTCAGCGCCACCTTGAAGTCGATGTTGCTCCAGGTGTCGCCGGCCACGTGGCGGTGCAGCGTGTGGTGGTCGAAGCGCTGCTCGCCGCCGCCCAGCACCACGCCCACGAGCTCGCTGCGGGCGCCCTTGCCCACCAGCTCGGCGCCGGTCTCCAGCTTCAGGCGGCTGCCGCCCAGGGACGCGTTCACGCCCAGGTACGAGCCGTCGCGCTCGACGCGGGCCCGCACGGCCAGGAAGCCGGTCACGCCTTCCTCCCAGCGCTCGACCAGCACATGGCGCACGTGGGCGTTCTGGCCCACCAGCAGCTCGGTGGTGCCGATCACCCGGTGGCCGTCGCGGCCGCCGTAGTGCTCCTCGACCACCGTCAATTCGGCGCCACGTCCGGCGACGACCAGCACCCGGGGCAGGGTGGTCTCGGCGAAGGCCGGCACCAGCAGGCGCAGGGGCTCGGCCAGGGCCTTGCCCGCCGGCACGTACACCGCCACGCCCGCGTTCCAGGCCGCGGCGTTCAGGGCGGCGAAGAATCCGTCCGTGCCGGGCGCAGCCGTCCCCAGCAGCTCGGCGTCGCCGTCGTCGTGCAGCAGCGGCGCGACCGTCAGGCCCGAGGCCTTGGCGGCGGCGTTCAGCTCCGGCGCGCGGCCGGGCACCAGCAGCACCGCCGGCTGGTCGGTCGGCATCTCGGCGACCTTCAGATCCCGCGGCGGCATGGCCGCCGGCAGGGGCTCGCCCGGCATCAGGTGCGCGGGGTCGGTGTAGCGCCACAAATGCGCCACCCGGCTGGGCAGGGGCTCGTCGCGGTAGGCGGCCAGGGCGGCCAGGCGCCAGGCCAAGCCGGCCTCGGTCTCGCCCAGTTCGGTCGAGAGGCGCCGCAGCTCCTCCTTGCCGATGACGGGCTTGCCCTCGCTGCTCACGAGAGCCATGTCCGGCAATGAAACCCTGTCAGCCAACGGAACCCTCCATCTCCAATGCGATCAGCCGATTCAGCTCGACCGCGTACTCCATGGGCAGCTCGCGCACGAACGGCTCGATGAAGCCGTTGACGATCATCAGCCGCGCCTGCTCGGGGTCGATGCCCCGGCTCTGCAGGTAGAAGATCTGCTCGTCCGCGAGCTTCGAGACCCGGGCCTCGTGCTCCAGGCGCACGTTCTGCTCGCCGACTTCCATGGTGGGGTAGGTGTCGCTGCGGGCCTGGTCGCCGATCAGCAGCGCGTCGCACTCGACGCTGGTGCGGCAGTCGGCCTTGCCCTTGAGCACCTTCACCAGGCCCCGGTAGCTGGTGCGCCCGGTGCCCTTGCTGATGGACTTGCTGATGATGCGGCTGGAGGTGTTGGCCGCCGCGTGCACCATCTTGGCGCCGGCGTCCTGGTGCATGCCGTCGCCCGCGTAGGCGATCGACAGGACCTCGCCGTGGGCGCGCTCGCCCAGCAGGTACACCGCCGGGTACTTCATGGTCAGCTTCGAGCCGATGTTGCCGTCCACCCACTCGATGACCGCGTCCTCGTGGGCGTGGGCCCGCTTGGTCACCAGGTTGTAGATGTTGTTGGACCAGTTCTGGATGGTGGTGTAGCGGATGCGGGCGCCCTTGAGCGCCACCAGCTCGACGACCGCCGAGTGCAGGCTGTTGGTCGAGTACACCGGCGCCGTGCAGCCCTCGATGTAGTGCACCGAACTGCCCTCGTCGGCGATGATCAGGGTGCGCTCGAACTGGCCCATGTTCTCGGCGTTGATGCGGAAGTAGGCCTGCAGCGGAATGTCCACCTTGGTGTTGGGCGGCACGTAGATGAACGAGCCGCCGGACCACACGGCGCTGTTGAGCGCGGAGAACTTGTTGTCGTGGGCGGGGATCACCGTGGCCCAGTACTTCTTGACGATCTCCGGGTGCTCGCGCAGCGCGGTGTCCATGTCCGTGAACAGGACGCCCTGCTTGGCCACCGCCTCGTGCATGCTGTGGTAGACCACCTCGGACTCGTACTGGGCGGTCACGCCGGCCAGGAACTTCTGCTCGGCCTGGGGGATGCCCAGCTTGTCGAAGGTGTTCTTGATGTTCTCGGGCACGTCGTCCCAGTCGGTGGCCGAGCCCGCGGACGACTTCAGGTAGTAGTGGATGTCCTCGAAATCGATGGCATCCAGCGCCGCGCTGTTGCCCCAGCGGGGCATGGGCTTGCCGCGGAAGGTGTCCAGGGCCTTGTGCCGGTACTCGCGCATCCAGTCGGGCTCGTTCTTGTATTGCGAGATCATCTCCACGATCTCGTGGCTGAGGCCCTTGGGGGCCTTCATCAAATACTCTTCCGGGTCGTGGAAGCCGTACTTGGACTTGTAGTCGACGTTGAGGTCGGCGATGCGGCTGGCGCTCATGGTCATCAGCTCCTCGCGGCGGCGGGGGTCCCGCCGACGATCCAATCATAGCCGCGCGCTTCCAGCTCGACCGCCAGTTCGGGGCCGCCTGTCCGCACGATGCGCCCGTCCATGAACACGTGCACCACGTCGGGCTTCACGTAGTCCAGGATGCGCTGGTAGTGGGTGACCAGCAGGATGGCGTTGTCCGGGCTGCTGGCCAGGTTCACGCCCTCGCTGACGATCTTCAGGGCGTCGATGTCCAGCCCGCTGTCGGTCTCGTCCAGCAGGGCGAAGGTGGGCTTCAGCAGGAGCATCTGCAGGATCTCGAGGCGCTTCTTCTCGCCCCCGCTGAAGCCGTCGTTCAGGTAGCGGCCGGCGAAGTCCTTGCGGACGCCCAGGCGCTCGAAGCCCTCGGTCATCAGCTGCCGGAACTCGCGGACCGGGATCTCCTCGCCGCGCCGCGCGCCCATGGCCGCGCGCAGGAAGTTCGCAACCGACACGCCCGGCACCGCGACCGGGTACTGGAAGCCCAGGAACATGCCCAGGCGGGCCCGCTCGTGGGGCTCGAGGTCGTGGATGGGCTCGCCCCGCAGGAAGATCTCGCCCTCCACCCGGTAGGCGGGGTGCCCCATCAGGGCGGCCGCCAGGGTGGACTTGCCCGAGCCGTTGGGGCCCATCAGGGCGTGCTTCTGGCCGGCCATGATCTCCAGGTCGGCGCCCTTGACGATCTCGGTTTCGTCGTCGCCGTTGCGGACGAAGGCCCGCAGGTTCTTGCAGGAGAACAGGGGCTGCTTGCGGTCGCTCATCGTACGTGGCTCCTTGAAATCGTTTCCGCAAAAATCGCGGTATTCGTGGAACCGGCGCGGCCCGGAGGCTGAAGCGGGCCGCGCCGGAGCTCACCACTTTACCCAGCTTAGCCGGGGACCACCGGGGCTGCCACACACCCGGCGGTCCCCCACAGCATAATATCTTGACGAAAACTGTCAAGAATAAAAGATGACGAATGTCCTCTTGAGTAATTTTTGCCAATTTCACGCTTTTTGTGATAGAATTGACCGTCCGCCGTGAAAACCGCTTCCCAGCGAACCAAAGGAATGACAAGACGATGCACCGTTACGCCCTCGCCGCCCTGCTGGCCGCCCTGCTGACCGCCTGTGGCGCCGCCCCCGCCGCCGCCGACCTGGTGCCCATCGCCCTGGACGGCTGGTTCGACGACTGGGCGGCCGTGGCTCCCCTGGCCACCGACCCGGCGGGCGACGGCGGCGGCTCGGGCATCGACTTCGGCGACGTGTGGGCAGCCAACGACCAGGACTGGCTCTTCCTGGGCTTTGCGACCGGCGCCGAGGTGCAGCCGGACGAGCAGCAGGACATC
>JBHEPC010000185.1:0-7629 GCA_046260475.1 Candidatus Krumholzibacteriia bacterium
GGCGAGCGCGCCCCCGCCTCCAGGATCACCGCGTAGGGCCGGGCCATCTTCAGGAAGACGTGGTTCTGGTCCTGGCGGCCCATGATCGGGCTGAAAGTGCGGTTCGAGAGGAAGAACAGCAGCTTGCCGTCGCGGCTGAACGACGGCGACCAGCTGGTCGCCAGGTCGTCGGTCACCGTGAAGGTGGCGCCGGTCTTGGTGTCGTACAGCTTGATCACCTCGTTCATGTTGGCCGTGTTCTCGGTGTAGGCCACCCAGCGGCTGTCGGGCGACCACACGTAGTCCTGGATGCCCCAGCGCTCCCAGGCGTCGTCCCAGCCGCCCTGGGCGATGGTCGTGACCTTGCGCGAGGCCACGTCCACCAGGTTCAGCCGCATGAACTTGTCGGCGAAGAGGATCGACTTGCCGTCGGGCGACCACACCGGCGGCAGGGTGAAGCCCCAGAAACCGTCGGTCAGCTGCTGCCACCCGGCGGTGCCGCGCTGGTCCACCAGGTAGAGCTGCTCCTCGCCGGTGCGGTCCGAGCAGAACACCACCTTGTCCCCGCGCGGGCTCCAGGCGGCGTTCTTCTCGCGGCTGCCCGTGGTGCGGGTCAGGTTCAGCGGGTCGCCCTCGTCGGCGGGCAGGTTGAGGATCTCGCCGCGGGCCTCGACCAGCACGCGCTCCCCGGCGGGCGAGAGGCCGAACGAACCGCCGCGGGGCGCGGGCGCGATCAGCTCGGTGCGCACGTGCCGGCGGTCCGACGGGATGGTGATCTCCAGCGTCCGCACCTGCCCCGTGGCCGTGTCCAGCAGCTTCAGCCCCGCGCCGTGCTGGAAGACGATCAGGCCGTCGCCGGCGGAGGGGTACTTGACGTCGAACTCGGTGAACGTGGTCAAGCGCCGCACCTCGGCCGTGGCCGTGTCCCAGCCGTAGATGTTCAGGGTCCCGTCCTCGCGGTCGCTGTTGAAGTAGATGGTCGCGCCCATCCACATGGGGAACTGGTCGGTGCCGGTCCAGTCGGTGATGCGCGTGATCGAGCCGTCGGCGAACCGGGCCAGCCACACGTCCTGGGCCATGCCACCCTCGTAGCGCTTCCAGGTGCGGGCCTCGCGGGCGATGCGGTTGTAGGCCACGGCGCTGCCGTCCGGGGCCATCGACACCAGGGCGGCCTGGTCCAGGGCCAGCTCGACGGGCATGCCGCCGGCCACCTCCACCCGGTAGACCTCCGGCGCCCCCATGGGCGCGCGGCGGTTGGCCCGGAAGAGCACGCTCTGGCCGTCGGGACTCCAGTCCAGGACCTGGTCGTAGCCCGGGTGGAAGGTCAGGCGCCGCAGCTCGCCGCCGCCGATGCCCATCACGTAGACGTCCGCGCCGCCGTCGTACTCGCCGGTGAAGGCCACGTGCGAACCGTCGGGGGAGATCTTGGCGTACTGTTCGGTCCCGGGGTGGGCGGTGATGCGGCGGGCCTCGCCCCCGGCCGCGGGCACCAGCCACAGGTCGTCCTCGTAGGTGAAGACGACCTGGCCGCCGCCGACGTCGGCGTAGCGCAGGACGTAGCCGGGCGCGGCATCGTCGGCCGCCAGGACGGCCGTGCCGGCCAGCAGGGTGCAGAGCGCAAGAGCGCAGGTCAGGCGTGTCACGGGAGAAACCTCCGGGCTGGAAGAAGGGACGGGCACGCTCCCCGGGGCGCCCGTTGCGGCAGGATCCGCGGGGTTCTTCGCGGTGGCCTGAAGATTGTTGCACCCGCGACCGGTTTCGGGCAAGGTCCCAGCCGATCTCCGGGACGTCCAGCAACCCCTGCCGGGAGAACGCCGTGAGCCCGACGCCCCGCCTGCGCATCCCCCACGTGTTCGTCCTGCTGGCCGGGGTGATCCTGGCCTGCGCCCTGCTGACCTGGATCGTGCCCTCGGGCCGCTACGAGCGGGCCGCCCGCCTCGTGGACGGCAAGGAGCGCACCCTGCTGGTGCCCGGCACCTTCGCACCCCTGGCCAAGCACTACTCCGCGCGGGGCATCCTGCTGGGCGACGAGGCCCCGGACAAGGCCGTGCCCGTGGGTCTGCACGGCTACCTGACGGCCATCCCCCGCGGGCTCGAGGGGGCGGCCGACATCATCTTCTTCATCTTCATCATCGGCGGCGCCTTCGGCATCCTGCAGCGCACCGGGGTGATCGCCGCGGGCCTGGGCCGCCTGCTCGAGCACCTGGGCGACCGCGGGCCGCTGCTGACGGTGGTGCTGATGACGGTGCTCGCGGCCGGCGGCTCGACCCTGGGCATGGGCGAGGAGTTCATCCCCCTGGTGCCGGTGTTCCTGGTGGTGGCGCGCCGCCTCGGCTATGACCGCATCTACGCCCTGGCGGTGGTCTACCTGGCGGCGGCCGTGGGCTTCGCCGCCTCGACCACCAACCCGTTTACCGTGAACGTGGCCCAGGGCATCGCCGGGATCCCGTTGTCCAGCGGGCTGGGGCTGCGGCTGGTCTTCTTCGTCTGCAGCCTGACCGTCGCCGCGGCCTACGTGCTGCGCTACGCGGCCCGGGTGAAGGCCGACCCGGCGCGCTCGCTGGTGGCGGACCTGCCCATCGGCGAGCACGAGGGCGGCGGCGCAGGCGAGGCCTTCGACCGCCGGCACGGGGCGATCCTGGCCGTCTGCGGCGCCATCTTCGTGTTCATCCTCATCGCGGTGCAGCGCTACGGCTGGTGGATGGCCGACATGGCCGGCGGCTTCCTGCTGATGGGCATCGCCGCGGCCGCGCTGGCCCGCCTGCCGGTGGCCGAGGCGGCCGTTGCCTTCGTCGACGGCATGAAGGACATGGTGGTCGCCGCCCTGGTGGTGGGCTTCGCCCGGGGCATCAGCGTGGTGCTGGCCGACGGGCAGATCCTCGACACGGTCATCCACGCCGCGGCCACGGTGCTGGGGCAGGTGCCCCGCTACGTGGCGGTCGTCGGCATGCTGGGGTTCGAATCGGTCCTGAACCTGCTGGTCCCCTCGGGCTCGGGCCAGGCGGCGGTGTCGGTGCCGCTGATGGCGCCCCTGGCCGACATCCTGGGCATCACCCGCCAGACCGCCGTGCTGGCCTTCACCTGCGGTGACGGCTTCAGCAACACGGTCATCCCCACCAGCGGCATCCTCATGGCGATGCTGGCCCTGGCCAAGGTGCCCTACGGCACCTGGCTGCGCTTCATGCTGCCGTTGTTCCTGGTGCTGATGGGCCTGTCGTCGGTCTTTTTGGTCGTGGCCGTGGCCATCGGGTACCGCTGATGGGCGGCCTCTACGCCGACCCCTCGGTCTACGACGTCCTGCAGACCCCGGGCACGGCGGCCGAGGTGGACGCCCTCGAGCGGGTCGAGGCGGCGTTCGCCGGCGCGCCTGCCCGCCGCGCCGATCGCCTCTGGTACGAGCCCGCCTGCGGCACCGGCCGCTACCTGCGGGTGGCCGCCGGACGCGGTCGCAAGGTCGGCGGCTACGACGCGGACCCGGGCATGGTGGCCTACGCGGCCCGCCGCCTGGGGCCCGTGGTGCGGCGCGCGGCGATGACCGATCCGGTGGTGCCGGGGGTGCGCCCCGGCTCGGTGGCCTTCGCCTTCAACCCGGTCAACACCGTGCGTCTGCTGCCGGACGACCGGGCCGTGCTGGCCCACCTCGCCCAGGTGGCCTGGCTGCTGGCGCCGGGCGGGCTGTACGTGGTGGGCCTCAGTCTCGTCGACTACGCATGGCTCGAGCCCGAGGAGGACCTGTGGGAGGCCGCCCGCGGCCGCTGCCGGGTCAGCCAGCTGGTCAACTACCTGCCGCCCGTACCGGGCACCGGCCGGGCCCGCGTCGAAACGGTGATCTCCCACCTGACCATCACGCGGCCGGCGGGAATCGAGCACCGGGACGACCGCTACGACCTGCGCACCTGGGACGAGCGCCAGTGGCGGCGGCTGCTGGCACGCTCGGCCCTGCGGCGCCTGGGCAGCTGCGACGGCGACGGCCGGCCCCTGGCCGGGCGCCGCCTGCCCTACCAGCTCGAGGTCCTGACGGCCTCGCCGCCCCGACCGAAAGGACGCCCGTGACCCGCAAGCTCGGCACTTTCTACGGCGTCTTCACGCCGACGATCCTGACCATCCTGGGCGTGATCATGTACCTGCGCCTGGGCTGGCTGGTGGGCCATTTGGGCCTGGGCAAGGTGCTGCCCATCGTGCTGCTGGCCAACGCCATCACCCTGATCACGACCCTCTCGTTCTCGGCGGTGGCCTCCAATGCCCGGATCGGCGCGGGCGGTGCCTACTACGTCATCTCCCGCAGCCTGGGCATCGAGATCGGCGGGGCCATCGGCCTGCCCCTCTTCCTGTCGCAGGCCTTCTCGGTCACCCTGTACGCCTACGGACTGGCCGAATCCCTGCGCTTCGTCTGGCCCGACCTGCCCCTGCAGCCGGCGACCGTGGGCGTGATCCTGGCCGTGGGCCTGTTGGCCTGGCTTGGCGCGGAAAAGGCCCTCAAGGCCCAGACACCCATGCTGGCGCTGGTGGGCCTGTCCATCGCCGCCCTGACGGTCGGCGCCCTGACCGGCCGCCAGGTGGCGTCCATCCCCCTGGGCGGGGGCCCGGGCGAGGTGGGCTTCTGGCGCGGCTTCGCGGTGTTCTTCCCGGCGGTCACCGGCGTCATGGCGGGTCTCGGTCTCTCGGGCGACCTGAAGGACCCCATGCGCTCGCTGCCCCGCGGCGCCTTCATCGCGGTGCTGACCGGGCTGGTGGTCTACCTGGCGGTGCCCGTGCTGCTGGCCGTCGGCGCGACTCCGGCCCAGCTGCGGGACGATCCCCTGGTCTGGACCCGCATCGCGCCGCTGGGACCGGCGCTGATCCTGCCGGTCCTGTGGGCGGCCATCTTCTCCTCGGCGGTGGGCTCGATCCTGGGCGCCCCGCGCACCTTGGGCGCCCTGGCCCGCGACCGCCTGGCCCCGCGCTTCCTGGGCCGCGAGCGCGGCGACGGCCAGCCCGACCTGCTGCCGGCGCTGGCGGTGTCGCTGGTCCTGGCCGTGGCCGCCGTGTTCCTGGGCGACCTGAACGCCGTGGCCGCAGTGGTCACCATGTTCTTCCTGACAGTCTATGGCACCGTCAACATCGTAGCCGCCTTCGAGGCCCTCAGCGGCGACCCCTCGTGGCGGCCGGGCCTGGCCTCGCCTTGGCTGATCAACCTGGCCGGCGGCGTGGCCTGCCTGGCCGTGATGCTGCTGATCAACCCGCTGGCCGGCGTCGTGGCCCTGGTGGCCGAGCTGGGACTTTGGCTGCTGCTGTCGCGCCACGAGCGCCGCTCCGGCTGGGGCGACGCCCGCCGCGGCCTGTACGAGAGCCTCATCCGCTGGACCCTCGTGCGCCTGGCCAACCACCCCATGACCCCGCGCAACTGGCGTCCCCACGTCCTGGTCTTCGTCGACGACATCCGCGCCGAGCTGGACCTGGTGCGCTTCGGCGACTGGTTCAGCCAGGGCCGCGGCGTGGTCACGGTCTGCAAGCTGGAGACGGGCGACCTGCTGGACGAGGACCACCCCGACCTGCGGGCCAGGGCCGCGGACATGCGCCAGGTGCTGGCCGAGGAGGGCGTGGTGGCCTTCCCCGAGGTGGACATGGCCCGGGGCCTGGTGGACGGCATCGTGGACGTGGCCCAGGCCAACGGCATCGCCGGCATCTCCAGCAACACCGTGCTGCTGGGCTGGCCCAGCGACCCCAGCCTGCAGGTGGAGTTCCTCAAGGCGATGCGTCGGCTGGAGGTCCTGAACAAGTCGCTGGTCCTGGCCCGCATCCGCCCGCAGCTGCTGTACCGGCGCGAGGGCGTCGAGCGGCGCGTGGTCCTGTGGTGGGGCGGCCTGCAGCGCAACGGCGACCTGATGCTCCTGCTGACCTTCCTGCTGACCCGCAACTCGTCCTGGCGCAACGCCCGGGTCAGCATCAACAGCCTCGCGACCAACGAGATCATGCAGCAGCAGACCGAGTCCCTCCTGCGCCGGCTGATCGCCGAGATCCGCATCGACGCCGACATCCGCGTGCTGCTGAAGGACCCCGACGCCAAGGTGGCCGACGTCATCCGCCACGAGAGCCGCGACGCCGAGGTGGTCATGCTGGGCCTGGCCACGCCCGAGCGGGGCGAGGAAGCCGCATACGCGCGACGGCTGGAAACCCTGTCCGACGGCCTGTCCAACGTCTTCTTCGTCAAGAACGCCAGCCTGTTCGTGGGCGACCTGGTCACCACCGAACAGGAGGACGCCCCCACCGACTAGGCAGGGGCGTCCGGTGCGCGCCGCCGCGCGTAGGGTCAGCGCCCGTTGACGGTGATCGAGCCGCTCCCGGCGTCGAGAGTCACGCGCGCCGCGCCGTCCCCCACGGTCAGGCGCAGCTCGCCCCGGTCCTTGTGGGTGATCTCAGCCCCGGGCACGTCCGCCCGCACCGAGCCGCTGCCCGTGTCGGCGGTGATGCTGGCCGAGGCGCCCTCCGGCAGCTCCAGCTCGATGCTGCCGCTGCCCGTGTCGATGACGAAGCGGCCGCTGCCCATGCGGTCGAGTTGCAGCTCGACGCCGCCGCTGCCCGTGTCGATCTTCGCCCGGTCGGTCGACACCGCCCGGGCCTTGACCGACCCGCTGCCGGTGTCCACCAGCAGGTCCTTGCAGACGATCGTCTCGACCCGCACGCCGCCGCTGCCGGTGTCCACGTGGACCTTCTCTCCCGCGACGTCGGCCAGGGACACCGAGCCGCTGCCCGTGTCCACGCTCACTTCGCCGCGGGTGCGGACAACCTCGACCCTGCCGCTGCCGGTGTCGGCGCGCAGGTCGCCTTCGAGGTCGCCGACGGTGATGCCGCCGGAGTGGGTGTCGAGGTCCAGGTCGCCGCGCACGCCGTCGGCCCGCACCGCTCCCACGCCCTGGCGCACCTTCAGGCCCGCGTCCCGGGGCACGGCCACGGTCACGTCGGCCCACACCTCCAGGCCGCCCCCGTCGCCGCTGACGGTGATCTTCCGGCCGCCCAGGCCGCCGAAGACCCGGCGCAGCCACGAGGACTCCTCGGGGTCGTCGTCCCGGAAATGGATGGTGCTCTTGCCGCCCCCCAGGGCGGGGTAGACGTAGCGGGTGTGCTGCTCGAGGGGGAAGCGCACCACCAGGCTGCCCTCGCCGCCGTCGGTCGCGACGAAGGTGACCAGGTCCTCGGCCGCATCCTTGCCCCGCACGTGGACGGTGACCGCGAAGTCGTCGCCGTCGGCGGCCACGACCTCGGTCGCGCCGATCATGGAGACCAGCTCCAGGTCATCGCCGGTGAAGGTGAAGGTGCGTTCGAACTCGCCGCCCAGGGCGGCGCCGGCCGCCGCCAGGACGGCCAGCAGGGCCACGGCCCCGACGGGGCTGCGGTCGATCAGGAGCCTGCGCATCGCGTTCCTCCGGAAAAGGGTGGGCGCACGGGACCCGACCACTACGCAGCAGGCAAGCGGGGGTTGCGGTCTTTCAGCGGTCGCCGCCCGCGGCGGCCGGAGGCGCCCCGGGCGGCACCGCCGCCGCGGGCGACGCCGGGCCCAGCTGCGCCGCCAGCACGCCGGCCAGCATCAGGGCGCAGCCGGCCAGCCCGCGCAGGCCCAGCACCTCGCCCAGCAGCAGCCCGCCGCCGACGGCGGCGAACACCGACTCGAGG
>JBHEPC010000196.1:0-3863 GCA_046260475.1 Candidatus Krumholzibacteriia bacterium
GGCGAGCCGGTCGCCCGCGGCCGGCGGCAGCAGCCAGGCGACCGGCTCGCCCGCGCGCAGGCCCCGGGCGAAGGGTTCGACGGTGGCCGGGTCGCCGTCGTGGTCCAGGTGCTCGCGCAGGTCGCCGTCCAGGACCCAGACGCCGCCGTCGCGGTCGGCCACGACGATCTGGCGGGGCGCCGCCGGACTGCCGGCGGCCTCCAGGTCGGCGACCAGCACGTGGCTGCCGCGCAGGTCCACGCCCGGCGCGAAGGTGTGTTCGGCGTGGCGGACCGGACCGTCGGTCGGCTCGCGGCTGACGGTGAAGGCCACCGTATCGGCGTGGACCCGGGCCCAGATGGTGTCGCCGGTGGCCGCGTCCAGAATGACCGGGTAGAGCCGCGGCTCGCGGACCGT
Organism: Candidatus Krumholzibacteriia bacterium; assembly: GCA_046260475.1. Lineage (GTDB taxonomy): Bacteria > Krumholzibacteriota > Krumholzibacteriia > LZORAL124-64-63 > LZORAL124-64-63 > JACZKN01. The sequence continues at coordinate 397 of JBHEPC010000196.1, forward strand.
CGGTCCGATGCCGGCGATGCGCAGGCCGGTGGGCGCGCCGGCCGCCGTGTTGGTACGGGGGTTGGTATCGGGGCCGAAGGTGGCGTTGCCCTCGGCCCGGAAGGCATCGTCGTCGCCGCCCAGGTACCAGCGGGACGGCTCGGCCGAGTCCAGGTCCTGGATGCCGTCGGCCTCCTCCACGTCGACGCTCTTGCGGGCGGGGTCGGCGTTGTAGGGGTTGCCGTCGGCGGCGGCCGCCGCCGCGATGACGCCCTCGTCCACGTGCCAGATGTAGATGCCGCTGCCACCGCCACCGAGGGCGAGGGTCGCGTCACCTGCGGTGATGATGTCGTTGGCCCCGTTCTCGGTCATGTAATGGTCCCACTCGGCGCCGACCAGCCACTCGCGGGTGTCTTCGGCGGGGTCGTACTTCGCGCCGGGCCGGGGCACGCCGTCGGCCTCGCTGGCGTCCCAGAAATCGCGCCGGAAGTTGCCGTTCAGATCGCCCCCGAAGGACCAGAAGCGGTCCCCGTCCGGATCCTGCAGGCGGTACTCCAGGAGCCAGTACTCCCGGGGCGCGATGTCCACGCGCGCGGCCGCCGCCGGCTCGCCGGTGCGCTCGGCCGGCGTCAGGGCGAAGCTCTCGCCGGGCATGACCGGCACCGGCTGCTGCCAGCCCATCAGCGCCTTGTTGTAGGCGCAGGGATGGGGCGGATTCCAGCCCGCGGCCACGAACAGCCCGTAGCCCATCAGGCCCAGGGTGCCGATGCCCTGGTTGTCCGGCCGGCCGGCGGGGGTGAAGTCCACCAAAGGCAGCATGCCCAGGCGCAGGCCGATCTCGTAGCAGTAGACGCCGAGGCTGCCGTACATGCCGCTGCCGTAGGGCGGCACCGCGTCCTGGTACTCGCACTCCGGGAGCACCAGCACGTGCTCGATCCCCCCGGGCAGGCCGTCCGGCGGCAGGATCTCCTCCGCCACGGCCTCGGCCAGATCCTGCGGGTCCAGGTAGGTGCTGTAGATCTGCTCGGGGCTGTCGCCCAGGACGTCGGTCTCCTCGCCCGCCCCGGCGTGGACCAGGATCACCGTGTCGTAGGCGTCCAGGTCGATCTGGCCGGCCAGGCTGTCCAGGACGTCCTTGGCCAGCAGCACCGGCTGCTCTCCCAACTCGGGGTGGTCGCCGTAGAACGCCATGGGGTGCGGCAGGTTCACGGTGCGCCGGTGGACGTCGACGGACAGGGTGAAGGCGCCGCCGCTGACGACCCGGTAGTACTCGGTCACGTCCCGCATCAGGTGGGCGAAGAAGAGCGAGTCGTGGGCGGCGTAGTGGATCTCGTCCTGCATGGGCGGCGGGAAGTCCCCCGCCAGCTGGCCCCAGCGTCCGAGCATCAGGCTGTCACTGAAGTCGCACATGACCAGGACCGCGTCCAGGGCCGCCGGCGCCTTGTCCGCACCCAGCACCCCGGTCCGGGCCGGGCGGTCGGCGAACAGCCCCGCGGCCGAGGGCGGGATCTCCCGCGGCAGGCCGGCGCGTTCCACCGGCGCGGGGCTGCCGGGCTGGCGCACCGAGGGCGCGGGCGCGGCCGCGGCCGCGACGGCGCCGGCCGCGAGCAGGACGCCCAGCGCGCAGGTCAAAGGCAGGGACGGGCGCGGCTGCGGTCGGGTGGTCGGTCGGGTGGTCGGGCGCGGGCACGGGCGCATGACGATCGGGGCCTTTCGTGGTCGCTCGGGCTCAGGAGTCGGCGGGCCGGCCGCCGGTCGCCCCGGACCGGTCCCGGGCCGGGCCGCCGCGGGCCCGGTCGGGGCACGTCGTTGTCGCCGCGCGCATTATAGGGATACCCCGCACGGGGGTCAATCGCACGGTCCGAAGGAAAGCGGAGAGCCCGAACGCGGTACCTGTCACCCCTGATCGACATTCCCCCGCCGGGCTCTCCTGCCATGTGCTGGTGTCCCCGTCCGATCGGCTCGCTACCCTTCCCGCTCGGCTGCCAACCTCTTCGAGAATCCGGTCTCTCGCCGGCCGGCCGGTGATGGGGGGAAAAGCCACCAACACACACTCGTGATGTCCTGCCGGCCTCAGCGGCCCCGGCTGTCGTCGGCGCTCTTGGCGCCGCCGCGGGAACCGCCGCCGGAGGACGACCGGGACGAGCTGCCGCCGCCGCGGGAACCGCCGCTGCGCACGCCGCTGTCCCGGGAACCGCCACTGCTGCGGGACGAGCCGCCGTCCCTGACGCCGCTGTCCCGCGAACCGCCGCCGCTGCGGGACGAGCCGCCGTCCTTGACGCCGCTGTCCCGGGAATTGCCGCCCCGCGTGCTGCCCGGGCGCGTGCGGGTGTCGCCGCCCTTGCGGGTCGCCTTGCCGTCGTCGTCATCGCCGCTGCGCGGGCGCACGGTCCCGCCCCGGCGCGGGTCGCTGCCGCCGGTGCGGCCGCCGGGACGGACCTGTTCGGAACGGCGCCCGCTGTCGCCGCTGCCGCTGCGGCCGGTGTTCCAGATGCGGGTGCCCCGCTGGCGTGGCTCGACGGGCTTGATGGTGCGCCCGTCGGCCTCGCCGCCGCGGGTGCGGACACCCCGGTCCTCGCCCGCGCGCGGCGTCGTGCCCGCGGCGCCGCCGGTCCGGGCGTCACGCCGTCCGCTGCCGGTCGGGCCGCCGGTCACAGGCACCACGGCCGAGGGGTTGCGCGCGTCGCCGGCGGTGTGCCGGACCCGGGGACGCTCGCCGGTCTCGCCGCCGCGAACGGGGCTGCCGTCGCGGATGCGCAGGCCGGCCGTGCCCCGGGTGCGCACGGAAGTGTCGAGATCCGGGCGGGCGCGGTCGGCACGGGCCTCGCCCCGCCAGGGTGTCCGCGCGCCGCCGTCGTCCTTGGCGCGCGCCGCGTTGCCGCGGGTCGCCTCGCCGCGGACGCCGGACGCGCCGCTGCCCGCCATCATGGGCGCCAGGGGGCCGTACTCACGGACCTTGGTGCGGATGCCTTCCTTGGCGGGGCCCGGGCTCAGCGGCCGGTAGCGGGCCGGGCCGCGGGACCAGTTGCCCCCGTAGTACGGGCTGTCATACCAGGGATAGGCGTTGTTGGGCCAGTAGCACACGTTGGCGGTCGGTCCGTACCACCAGGGATCGTACCAGAAGTTCACCCAGGGTCGCCGGTTCCAGGGATCGATGTACACGTAGCTCGGGTAGTAGTAGACCGGGTAGTAGCCGTAGGTGTCCCACCAGCCGTTGCTCCAGCGGTAGTCCACCGTGATGTCCAGGCGGCAGAGATCGTCGTAGGGATCGGCCCGCCAGTCGTCGTCGAAGTGGCACTGGTTGCACAGGTAGCGCGGGTGCTCGACGGCCCGGTGCACGTAGTAGGCCGCATAGTCGGTGACCACGTAGTCCTCGGTGTCCTCCAGGCCGGTGATGGCGTAGTTCACCTCGTTCATCGCGAGGAACGGATCGCCGACGACGCGGAAGCCGTAGTCCCGGCCACCCGCGTTGTTGTGGTGGAAGTCCA
>JBHEPC010000208.1:0-5306 GCA_046260475.1 Candidatus Krumholzibacteriia bacterium
ATCTGCAGGTCGCGCGCGCCGTTGACGAAGGGCGCGTTGGCGTCTGCGGCGTTGACCAGGTCGAGCTGGCCGCCGGAGCTGCTCAGGGTGATCGCCCCGCCGGAGATGGCCTGGACCAGGTTCCAGTACTGGTCGACCGCCAGCACGGAGATCGTGAACGGCGCCTCGGCCTGCTGGGTCAAAGGCGCGCCGTCCTTGCCGTCGCCGGTCAGCGCCCCGGGCACGGGCGTTTCGCCCGGCGCCACGATCTGGATGCGCTTGAAGCCGTCGGCCAGCAGGTGGCAGGTGTTGCTGATGCCCAGCACGCCGGTCGTGTCGGAGACCTGGACGAAGATGTCCTCGGCCCGGCTGTAGGCCTGGTTGATGGTGCGGGCGCCCCCGCTCAGGATGCCCTGGGTCACCTGCACGGCGCCGGTGCCGGCCAGGCCGGTGCGGGCGCTCATGACCGCGACGTTGAACAGCCGGTCCTGGGTCGTGACCCGCTGCCCGGTGTTGCTGTCCAGCAGCTCCACGACCAGGGGGAAGGTCGACGGCGGGCCGACCACGGCGGTGTCGGGGATGGACACGGCGTAGTAGAGCCCGCCGCTGTCCATCGCGATCACCGAACTGAAAGCCTCGCGGCCGAAGTCGTCGGTCACGCGGATGATGATGTCCTCGACCGTGCTGTAGCTCTGGGCGTTGAGCACGGCTGTCCCCCCGACCAGCTGCGCCTCGGGGGTGCCGAGGCTGCCGTTGGCCGCCCCGCGGTTGGGCAGCAGCGGCGTCAGGTAGAAGCGGTTCATGGCCGTGGGCACCACGTTGCCGGTCACCGGATCGATCAGCTTGACCGTGACCTGGAAGCCGGGCACCGGCCCGGTCGAGGCCGTGGCCGGGACGGTGATCTCGTACGCGTAGGGCGGATCGACCGGGATGTGGCTGGACTGGGACGGCTTGTTGAGGTCGGCCTCGTCGTAGACCGTCACCGAGACGGTGCCCTGGTCGGTGAGGTAGCCGTTGAAGGTGCGCCGGCCGTTGACGAACGGCACGTAGTTCTCCTGCGGGTTGCCGGGATTGGCGAAGCTGTTGTCGCTCGCCACCAGACGCAGCCTGCCGGTGCTGGTCGTGTCCGCCAGGTTCCAGTACTGGTCCACCGCGCGCACGGTCATGGGGAACAGCTCGCCCGAGCGCTGCACCAGCGGCGATCCGGTCTTGCCGGTGGCCTCGAAGGCCGGGATCCCGGCCTCGATCGTCTCGCCGGGCGCGACGATCTGCAGCCGCTTGTAGCCGTCGGCGCGGATGGCGAAGACGGAGCTGGAGCCGCTCAGACCCGTGGTGTCGGTCACGGTCACGTAGATGTTCTCGGCGCGGGTGTAGGTCTGCTGGAACGAGATCACGCCGTGGTCCAGCCGCTGGCTCGTGGTGCCGACGGCGCCCAGGCCCGGGCCGCCGAGGGCCGACATCACGGCCACATTCAGGCGACGGTCCTCGTCGACGACGGTGTGGGTGTCCACGTCGCGCAGCACGACCGAGACGGGGAACGCGGCCGGGGGGCCGACCCGGGGCGCCGTGGCCGAGGTCATCGTCACCACGTACTCGAGCCCGTTGGCCTCCATGCGGATGGTCGAGCTGTAGCTGCTGCGCCCGGCGGTATCGGTGATCCACAGCACGATGTCCTCGACCGTGTCGTAGGCCTGGCCGGCGATGGTCACGCTGCCGCCCGACAGCTGTCCGCTGGTGATCAGCAGGGTGCTGCTGGCCGGCTCGAGGTTGCTGCGCAGGGCGCGGATGTTGAACCAGTTGTTGGCCGTGGGCATGGGGTCGCCGTTCTCGTCCACCAGCTCCACGGAGAAGCTGAAGGTCTGCGGCGGGCCCACGCGGGCGGTGGCGGGGGTGGTGATGCGGTAGCTGGCGCCCTGCTGCACCTGCACGGTCACCTGCTGGCCGGTGATGTCGGTGTTGTCCAGGGCCGACCCGGCCAGGGTCACGTAGCCGGTCGAGGTCAGGAACAGGGGCAGGGTCAGCTCGCCCGCCACCAGGGACTGGCCGTTGTTCAGCGGGTTGGTGCCGGTCAGGGAGTTGTCGTCGCTGGCGATCCACACGTGCTCGCTGCTGTTGTTGACCTGGTTCCAGAACTGGTCCACCGCGCGCACCCGCACGTCGAACTCGAGGCTCGCGGTCTGGGGGATGGGCGTGCCGGTCTTGCCGTCGGGCTCGGGGCCGCCCGGCTGGGCGGCCTCGCCCGGCAGCAGCACCATCAGGCGGGCGAACTGGCCCGGCGTGACGGCGATGCGGCTGGTGTCGTTGATCGCCGGCGTGATGAGGTCGGCGGCGGTCAGGGCGTGGGCTGCGGCCGCCCGGAAGTAGAGGTCGAACTCGTCGCGCCCGCTCGGGTCCAGCGCCGTGTCGTTGGGCGTGATCATCTGGAAGTAGCTGCTGCTCTGGAAGTGGATCTGCGGCTGCACCGGCACCTGGTTCCACCAGGCGTCGGTGGCGATCACCGTGGCCACGACGGGGTCGCCCGCGGTCACCGGCAGCGGTTCGCCCACCTTGCCGGGGGCGATGCCCGGGGTGTGGGTCTCGCCCGGCAGCAGCACGATCAGGTCGGCGTAGTCCTGGGCCTCGGCGAACACGGTGAAGGGGTTCGAGGCGTCGCTGTTGGCGTAGGTTTCCTCGCGCACGAACAGCTGCACGTCCTGGCCGGTGCGGGTGATGCGGATCGGTCCGCGCCAGGCGCCCTGGTAGCCGCCGCTGCCCAGGCCGGCGCCCATGTCGATCGAAACCGGCGTCAGGATGCCCGTGCCGTGGCTGACGTACAGGGTGACCTGCTCGGTGTAGTCGTTGATGTGGTTGCCGAAGACGTCCCGCGCGATCACGGTCACGTTCGGCAGCAGCGAGCCCGCGCGGTGGTCCGGGATCGGCTCCAGCGCGTCGGCCGGCGTCGGATTCGTGCGGTTGTTGATGCCGATGTCGAAGTGGTCGATGACGCCGGCCTTCAGCGGGATCGTGGCGAACGCGCCCACGGAGCTGCCGTTGTCGTCGACGCGCACGGTCTGGTGGTTCGGATCGGCCAGGGTGATCAAGGTCACCTGGAAGTTGCCGCTGTTGGTGGCGATGGCCTGGGGATTGACCGGCAGCACGGCGACGAGGTCGCTGCTGGAGAAGTCCATGGCCAAGGGCAGCACGGGGTCGAAGTCGCTCACGGGGTTCCAGAAGGAGTCCGTGGCGTAGACGCGCACATTGAAGGGCACGCCGGCGTCCTGGACGCTGGGCTGGCCGGTCTTGCCGTCGTCCTCGATGCTGTCGAAGATGCCCGGATCGATCAGTTCGCCCGGGGCGGCGACGACCATGCGGGCGTACGGCGCCGGCGAGACCTGCACCGGGCTCGAGTCGTTGGGCTGGATGCCCGAGGACGCCGCGCGCAGGTACTGGAGCTGGTCGGCCGAACGCAGCACGACGCGCGCGCTGGTGGCGTTGCTGATGGTCATCACGTTGCCCGGGTAGTCGGGCATGGCGAACCAGCCCGAGGGGCAGCTGAAGGTCACGTTGCGGGTGCCGGGGGCCAGGTTGTTGTAGCGGTCGACCGGGCGGATCTCCATGCTGGTGATCACCTGGCCGGCGACGACGGCGTTGGGCGATCCCTGGTTGCCGCTGAAGGCCGCATCGTTCAGGCCGTTGACCCAGGTCTCGCCCGGGAAGGACATCAGGATCTTCTCGCAGGGCCCGGCATTGACCTGGAAGGCCGGCGACTCGCCGACGACGCCCGCGTCCACGATCAGGCTGGCGCTGAAGCCGCGCTTGGTGACCTGCACCAGGGCGTCGAGCCGGCCGTCGGTGAAGACCGAGTTGTTGGTCAGGATGTAGTCGGCGCTCTCGTCGGCGGCGCCGATGCGCACCCGCAGGCTGACCGCACCGTTGAGGGGGAACACGTTGTCGGCGGCGTCGCGGGCGATGATCCGGATGTTGAAGGGGATCGTGGTCACCTGCGGGTCGGCGGGGTTCCAGACGCCGCTGTCGAACTCGAAGTGGTGCAGGCCCTGGGGGTTGATGACGACGTCGCTGCGGCTGGTGGCGGCGACGGCGCCCGACGCGGTGACCGTCACGCGGGTCGTGCCCGAGCGGATCAGGGTCGCGCTGAGCGCCGACTCCGGGTTGCCGCCCATGACCCCGCCGCCCGGCAGCACGACGCCGCCGTTGGGGTCGTCGCTGGCCCAGGCCAGGGCGGGCAGGGGCCCCGGTTCGATGGGGTTCCAGCGCTGGTCGGTGGCGTAGACGGTCAGGCCGCCGAAGCTCTGGCCGGAGGTCTGGCTGCTGGGGATGCCGGACTTGCCGGGGCTGACGCCCGGGGTCAGGCTTTCGCCCGGCAGCAACAGGACGACGGTGGCCAGCGGGCCGGGCCGCAGGGGCGTGACGGTGGCGGTGCCCCGGGCGGCCGCGGCCTGGCCGGGGTAGACCACCGAGTTGACGGCCGTCAACTGGTTCTCGCGCGTGACCGGATCGGTGCCCCAGAAGGTCACCGGCACCGTGGCGGCGCCCAGGTTGAAGTCGCCGCCGGAAACGGCCAAGGTCGGCCCGCTGGGGAAGTTGCCGATCAGGGCGTCCAGGGTCAGGTCGTCGCGGAAGTTCAACACGGCCACGCCCGCGGCGTCGCGGGCGGTGATGGTCACGGGCACGGCCTGGTCGATGAACTTGTCCCCCGCCGGCATCGTCAAGTCGAAGCGGTGGACGTAGTTGTAGCAGTTGAGCTCGACGCTCGCCGCGGGCACCGAGCCGTCGTCGGCGTCGACCACGCGCAGGCGCACGGGCTGGCCCGCGGCCAGGAAGCGCACGTTGTCGAACTGGAATTCCCCGCCGGACAGGTAGCGGGACGGGGGCAGGACCGCGGCGACGTCCGGCGACTGCAGCTGGGCGTGGATGAAGTTGGCGTTGACGTCGGTGGTGCCGTCGGCGTTGACCGCGCGCACGTTGACGCTGAAATCGGTCTCCACCGTGACCGCCGGTCGTCCCGCCACCACGTGGGGGTTGACGACGGTGATCTCGAGGTGATCGAAGGCCGCGGCGTCGGCGGCGGCCAGCAGGCCGGCCAGCACGGCGAGCGCCAGCGTCCCTCTCTTGATACCGGTCATTCGCTGCATCACGCCTCAGCTTCGCTTGATGGATATTGCCATCATCCGGGACCGGGACCGTGCAAGCTGCCCTGCACCGGGCGCGGTTTCCGACGATTCGGGGCGATTCCGGGTCCTTCTGCGCGCCCCCGGCACGGGATCGCAAGGCGTATGCCATGGTCGAGGATTTCCCGGCGTGCCCCGCCGTGGCGCATGATGGCGGGC
>JBHEPC010000210.1:0-3028 GCA_046260475.1 Candidatus Krumholzibacteriia bacterium
ACGGACGGCACGCTCTCGGGCCTGGCGACCGTGATCGTGACCGCCCCCGTCCTCCCGGCGACACTGGGCAGCGTTGAGACCTTCGCGGTCCTGGCCGGTTCGACCGTCACCAATACCGGCGCCACCACGACCATCGAGGGCAATGTCGGCGTCAGCCCCGGGACCGCGATCGACGGAATGCCCAACGGGCAACCGACCGAAGGATCGATCCATGCCGGCGATACCACGGCGGTCCTCGCGCAGACAGACCTCACGACCCTCTACAACGATCTCGCGGGAAGGGCCTGCGGCACCAATCTGTCCAGCGAAGACCTGGGCGGCATGACCCTGGCTCCCGGCGTCTATTGCTTCAACACGTCCGCCGCGCTGACGGGCACGCTCACGCTCAATGGCCAGGGGAACCCCGACGCCGTTTTTGTCATCCAGGTCGCCAGCACCCTGACGACGGCTTCCCACGCGGTCATCACCTTGAGCGGCGGCGCCCAGGCCGCCAACGTCCATTGGCAGATCGGCAGCAGTGCGACGCTGGGCACGGGCACGGCGTTCCAGGGCAATCTGGTGGCGCTGCAGAGCATCACCCTCAACGCCGGCTCCAGCCTGATCGGCCGGGCCCTGGCCCGCAATGGCGCCGTGACGATCGATTCGAGCGCCCTGTCCCTGCCGTAGGCAGTCAGGGCCATCGGGCGACCCTGGGTGCCGGACTACCGGGCCCAGGGTCGCCTCCCCCGCCGGCCCTCAAACCCGGAACAGGTACTGCAGCTTCAGGAAGTATTGGCGTTCCACCAGCCGCCAGCTCTCGTCGTCAGTGCCGCCGGGGGCCAGCAGACGGTAGTCCCGGGTCGATCCCACGTAGAAGATGGAGAACGGGTTCAGCTGGTACTGCACCAGCGGGTCGGCCTCCCACAGGCTGCGGAAGTCGTCGTACTGCAGGACCAGGCGCAGCGACAGTTCGCGGGTCAGCTGCAGGCCCAGGCGCGAGCGCATCACCCAGCCGTCGAAGTACTCCCGGTCCGAGTCCAGGTGCCGGCTGCGGGACCACATGACGCTGGACTCCAACAGCACCCGGTCCAGGGGTTTGAGGTCGCACCAGAAGGAGTAGTCCTCCTGCCGGCCGATCTCGGCGGCGCCGTAGAAGACGCGGTGCCCGTAGTTGGCCGCGCCGCCCAGGGCCACCAGATCCGAAGGCCGGGCGTTGGCGCAGATGTGCCACAGGTCCAGGCCCCGGTAGTCGCGGCCGCCGAAGCGCTCGGCGTCGGCCCTGTACTGGGCGTGCCAGCCGATCTGGGCCACGCGCAGGTGGCCCTGGAGCCAGACCTGGACGGCCTCGTCCTTGACGACGCCGTCGTAGTTCCAGGAGCGGGTGGCCTGGATGCTGGGTGCCAGCAACTCCCACAGCCCGCTGTCCTCGAAGCGCAGGACGTACTCTGTCGAGACCGTGCCCTGGCGGTAGCTGTTGCGCACCTCGAAGCCGTTCTCGGCCCGGAAGGCGGGGCTGCGGTCCCAGTAGCGGGCGGTCAGGGTCCAGTTGCGCGCGTTCCGGACCAGGCCGCCGTAGAGGGCGTGGCCGCGGAAGCTCTCGCCGTCGAAGGACGCGGTGTGGCGGCCGCCGTCGAAGGTCCTGCCGTCGAACCCGGCGGTGAGGGTCGTGTCGTCGGGCTCGCTGGTGAAGCTGCGCAGGTACTGGGCCTCCAGCCGGGTCGCGCTACTCAGGCGCAGGCGCCCGTCCAGGCCCAGCAGCGAGCCGCTGCCGCCGCCATCGTAGCGCCGGTCGGTGGCCACCAGGCCCAGGTGGGTCTGCCCGGCCAGCTCGCGCCTGACCCGCACCACGTTGCTGACGCTCGCGCCGTTGCTGATGAACGCGCTGCGTTCCTCGAAGGGCAGGATGACGGGCGAGTGCATGTCCCGGGCCGAGAGCACGGCGAAGCTGGTGCCGCCGCTGCGCCCGGTCAGCTTGCCCGCCACCGCGGGGTCGTTGATGGACCGGGTGTAGACGGCATCGAACCAGGTGGTGAAGAGGTCGGCGCCCTCCTGGAAGAAGGGCCGCTTCTCCGGGAAGAAGAGGGCGAAGTTGCTGTTCACGTCGATCTGCGCCGCGTCCGATTCCACCTGGCTGAAGTCCGGGTTGACGGTGGCCTCGACCACGGCATCGCTGGAGAGGGCGTACTTGGCCGTGAGCGAGGGCTCGCCCATGACGTCGCCGTCGGTGAACGCGGCGTCGGCGCCGGTCCGCCGGCCCGCCTGGTTGGCGGTCCAGGCGGGGATCAGCTCCAGGCCGGCGGCCGGCCTGACGTCGCGGATGCCCGTGACGGTGCCCCACTGGCAGGGCCAGCAGGACTCGTCCCGGTCGTAGGCGGCCCAGGAGGCCTGCGTGCGCACGGCGCGGGGTCGGTTGCGCCAGAAGTCGACCCGCCACACCTGCTCGGGACGATCGGGGAAGCGCAGGCTGCGGAAGGGGACGGCGAACTCGGCGGTCCACCCCTGGTCGTCGATGCGCGCGGCGGTGTGGTACACCAGGTCGAAGCGGATGTCCTCGCCGCCGGCGGCGGAGAAGAAGAGGTCGCCCTGGATGCCGTAGGGGTTGACGGCGATCTCGTAGCCGGTGGTGCCGTCGCCGAAGGTGTCCAGGCAGAGGAACACCACGTCGTCCTGGAAGATGGCGTCCCGCTTGCAGAACGAGGCCCGCACCTGCGCCGGGTCGTCGTAGCAGCGGAAGGCCACGTAGACGTGCTCGTCGTCGTAGGTCATGAAGGCCTCGGTGCGGACCGGCGGCTGCACCTGGTCGCCGGGATTGTGCTCGGCGAAGTGGGTGGCCACCGGCGCGCCGTGCCAGCCCGGGTCGTCCAGGACACCGTCCAGGACGATGGCGCCCCGGGCGCGGCCGATCTCCAGGGTGGGCAGACGGGTGGCCCGCCAGCCGTCGTCGTCGCCGGCGGCGGCGGCGGCGGCCGGGGTGCCGGCGAGCGGCAGGGCGAGCAGCAGGGCAGGCAGCAGGGCGAGCAGGGCCGGGGCGCCGGGGCCGGGGACGCGG
>JBHEPC010000215.1:0-13304 GCA_046260475.1 Candidatus Krumholzibacteriia bacterium
CCCTCCGCAGCCCGCAACGCCCAGACCGATCGACGCGCACTCGGCTCCAGCGGGGAACGGAGCGTCCCGGCGCTGTTGAGCTCGTCCGGTAGGTGGCGGTCCTGGCATCCGGCAGGTCGCGGGGGATCGTCGGGGGGCGTCCGCAGGGCCGCGCAGCCAGGATGGCGGAGCGGCCCGCCCGCCGAGCGCCCCCGCGACAGGAAGTCGCGGGGGCGCGTCCCCCAGGAACCAACCGCCGCACCCTCCGCAGCCCACACCACGCCTAGTCCGGACAGCCGTCTTCGTCCTCCACCCCGTTGTACGTCTCCGCCTCGTCCGGGCACGCGTCGAGCTCGTCGGGAATCCCGTCCAGGTCGTTGTCGGGGTCGGGGCAGCCGTCCTCGTCGGCGTAGCCGTCCAGGTCCTCGGGCTCGTCCGGGCACTGGTCGTTGCGGTCCTCCACGCCGTCGCCGTCGCGGTCGATGAAGTCGTCCGGGCAACCGTCGTGGTCGCGGTGACCGTCGAAGTCCTCGGGTTCGTCCGGGCACAGGTCCTGCGCGTCGGCGATGCCGTCCTGGTCGTTGTCCAGGTCCGGGCAACCGTCCTCGTCCTGGAAGCCGTCGAAATCCTCGGGCTCGCCGGGGCAGCGGTCGTAGCGGTCGCGCACGCCGTCGCCGTCGCGGTCGCGGCCGCCGAAGGAGAACTGCCGCGCCACGGCCACGCCCATGGTCCAGTCGGGGAAGCCCGGCCACCAGGCGGTCGACTCGTCGTCGTCGGCCAGGCTCACCGCGTAGCGACCCTCCACGGCCCAGCCCTCCATGACGCCCCAGCGCAGGCCGGCGGCGAAGCCGGCGTACTGCTCGCCCGCGGCCACGGGGCCGCCGGACCGGAAGCGGTCGCGGCTGTACTCGGCCCACAGGCTGGTGGTGCCCTGGCGGAACTCGACGGCCGCGCCCATGGAGGTGGCGTCGTTGGCCTGGTCGCCGCCGGCCAGGGCGGCGGGCAGGTACTGCGGCGGCCAGGGCTGGAAGAGGTCGCGCCCGGTGCCGAAGCCGTCGGCCTCGTTGCGGTGCCAGGTGTGGGCCAGGTTCAGGTGCACGCGCAGCTCGGGCACCCGGCGGCCCGGCCACACGCGCCAGGTCAGCGCCCCGCCGGCCCGGGGCGAGAACACGCCCTCGCCCAGGCCCTCGGCCTCGCTGCCGAGGGGCAGGTTGCCGCCGCCGAAGAGGGCCAGGTGCAGCCGCCCGGGCCACAGCACGCGCCCGGCGGTCACCTGCCAGAGGCCGTCGGCCAGGCCGCCGCCCGTGGGGGCGATCCAGCCCTGGCCTGCGCTCCAGCTGCGCCACGGCAGCTCGGCGTGGACGAAGAGCCAGGGCAGCGGCCCCGCCTCCAGCACCAGGAAGACGTCCTTCTGGGCGACCCGTTCCAGGAAGGTCGAGGATCCGCTTGCCACGGGGTACACGGTGCTCAGGGTGCGCCCGCCCAGGCCCACGGTGAGCAGGCCGTCGGGCGGCAGCACCGCCGAGGTCAGACGCGACAGGCGCAGCGAGTCCTGGTGCTGGAGCGGCGCCTCCGCGGGCGCCGCCGCAACCGGCCGCGGCCCGACGCCCGTGCCGGTGTCCGCGCCGCTGCCGGCGGCCACGAGCAACAGCGGCACGGCCAGCAGGGGCCCCAGGCGCCGCGCCGGACGCGTCACGCGTCCGCCCCGTCCCGGTCGCCTGCGGCCGCCCCGGCGTCCCCGTCGGCCGGCGCCGCCGGTTCCGGGTCGCCTTGCTCCGGCTGGTCGCCGGCCTGCTCCCCGGCCTGCTCCTGGGCCTGCTGCCGCGCGCGGACTTCCTTCTTGCGCTCGTCCACGTAGTTCAGCTGCAGGTCCATGACCGCGCCGTCGAGCATGCGCACGAGGTCGGCCGGGGTGTCGGTCCGGCACTTGGCCTTGAGCATCTCCAGGATGTCGATGGTGCCCCGCGCGCCGTCCAGGTCGCGGTGCACCTCGCCCGTGTGGGGATCCTGCAGCTTGCCCAGCTGCTGCATCGCCATCGCCTGCAGGCTGAACACCAGGCCCGCCAAAACGTGGTCGTGCTTGGTCATGCCGTTGTCGCTCATGCTTCCCCTCCGTCGGCGGCGGCCGCGGGGACGGCCGCCAGGTCGAACTCGTCGTCGATGGAACCGACGACCGTCTCGATCAGGTCTTCCAAGGTCACCAGGCCCTCCGGGTTCCCGTCCGGGTCGGCGACCACCGCCAGCTGCCGGCTCTGGGCCCGCATCTCCTCGAACAGTTCGTAGGCGTCCATGCGCCCGTCCACCAGCAGGATCGAGCGCCGCAGGTGCGGCGGCAGCGGCTGGTCGTGCTCCTCGCGGGTCAGGAACAGCAGGTCGCGCACCAGCACGTAACCCAGCACGCGCCGGCCGTCCTCGCTGGTGATCGGCAGGCGGCTGAAGCCCGAGCGGGCCGCCGTGCGCAGGCAGTCGGCCACCGTGGCGTCCGGGCCCACGGTCTGCAGCGCGGGCACCGGCCGGGCGATGCGCCCCAGGGGCGTCATGGCCAGGTGCAGGTACCGCTCCAGGGCCTCGGCAAAGCGCCGGTCACCCGGCCGGGGCGGGCTGCTGGACAGGAGCAAGGCGGCCAAGCTGCGCCGGTCCATGGTCTCGCCGCCGGGCACCGCGGGCAGCAGGCGCCGCCACAGGGCCGAGTAGCCCCGCAGCACCCAGCGCAGGGGGGCGAACAGGACCATGACCACCCGCAACACCGGGACCGAGGCCAGGGTCAGCCGCTCGGGATACTCGCGGTACAGGACCTTGGGCAGGATCTCGCCGCCGAGGATCACCACCGTCGAGACCACCGCCACGGCCAGCCAGCTGCCCCGCTCGCCGTAGCGGGCGGTCAGGGCCGCGGTGACCACGGCGCTGGCCAGGACGTTGGCGATGTTGGTGCCGATCAGGCAGGTGAGGATGGGGTCCTCGATCCGGCCGAGCAGGTCCTCCAGCAGCCGCCCCCGCGACCCGCGGTCCAGGCCGCGGCGGCGCAGGCGGGCGCGGTTGACGCTCATCACGCCGGTCTCGCAGCCGGAGAAGAACGCCGACAGGACCAGGGCTGCCAGGAACACCACCACGGTGGTGCCCCAGTCGGGCGCGCCGCTCACGGCCCCTCCTCCCGCTCGGAGGCCGGGCGCCGCTCGCCGAGCAGCGTGACCTGGATGCGGTCGACCCGGTGCTCGCTCATCTCCAGCACCGACAGGCGGGCCTGGGGCAGGGTGACCCGATCGCCCGGCGCCAGCATGCGGCCCAAACGGGCCATCAGGAAACCCGCCACCGTCACGTAGTCGTGGCTGCGGGGCAGATGCAGGCCGGTGGCCTCCTCCAGCTCCCGCAGGTTGGTGCGCCCACCGATCACCCAGCGGCCGTCACCCAGGGGAATCAGCTCGGCGTCCCAGCGGGACGAGTCGGCCGCCGGGCCCAGCAGGGCCTGCAGGCAGTCGGCCATGGTGACGATGCCCGTGAAGTCGCCGTGTTCGTCCACCACGGCCGCCAGGTGGGCGCCGCCGCCGCGCATCTCCGCCAGCAGGGCGGCCACGTCCTTGCTCTCGGGTACGAACAGCAGCGGGCGCAGCGCCCCGTCCAGGGGACGCTCGCCCCCGGGGGCCAGGCCGAGCAGGTCCTTGAGGTGGAACAGGCCCTCGGGGCGGTCGCCCGCCGCCGGCAGCACCGGGTAGCGGTTGAAGCCGGCACGGCGCGCGGTGGCCAGCACCTGCCGCAGGGACATGCCCCGGCGCAGGGCGACCACCGCCGTGCGCGGGGTCATCACCGCGCGCACCTCGATGTCGTGCAGCCGCAGCAGGCGCGCCAGGGATCGCCCCTCGGTCTCGGTCAGGGTGCCGTCCTCCACCGCCAGATCGCAGGACCGCTGCAGATCGAGGGTGGTCAGGGGGCGCGAGCCCGTGCGCTCGAAGGGCAGGCTGCGCAGCAGGGCGTCCACACCCAGGCCGATCATCCGCGTGGCCGGCGCCGTCACGACCATCCACGCCGCCAGCGGCGCCTGCATCACCCGCGTGACCGCGCTGCGGAAGCGCAGCGCCAGCATCTTCGGGGTGATCTCGCCCAGCAGCAGCAGCACGAGGGTCGCCGCCGGCACGGCCACGACCAGGCCCTGGGATCCGAACCAGCGCAGGCAGAGGCTGGTCATGACCACGCTGGCGGCGGTGTTCACCAGCAGGTTGCCGATCAGCAGGGCCGACAGCAGGTCGTTGGTGCGCCGCAGCAGCGCCGCCACGCGCCGGCCCGCGCGGCCGCCCGTGGCCTCCAGGCGGGCCACCTCGGCGGCACCGAGGGCGAAGAACGCCGTCTCGCTCCCCGAAAAGGTCGCCGAAACGCCCAGCAGCAGCAGCAGCAGCAGGATGTCCACGCGCGTCGTCTCCCGGTGGTGCGCACCGCGCCGGGACCGTCCCGGCGCCGCGGCGGATGGTAGCGCGGGGCGGAGCGGGGCACAAGGACGGGCGCCACCGGGCCGGCGGTCGGGCCGGCCCCAGGTCCGGGCTTGCGGCGCGGCGGCGGGAAAATCATTTTCGGGCGATCCCCCTTGGGGGATGATGGGCACAGGACCCCGGCCCGGAAGGACCCCAGGCAAGACCCATGCGTTCGATCCTCGTCATCCGCTTCGGCGCCCTGGGCGACCTGTGCCTGCTGGCCGGCGCCCTGGCCCGCGCCGCCCTGGCCCCGGGGGCCGGCGAGCGCCGCGTGACCCTGGTGGCCAAGGCCGCGTTCGCGCCCCTGCTGGCCCACGCCGCCGGCGTCGACCGCGTGGTGCCCCTGGCCGGCGGCGGCCCCGGGGCGGTGGCCCGCCTGGCGGGCCGCCTGCGGGCCGAACGCTGGGACACCGTCGTCGACGCCCACCACATCCTGCGGGGGCACCTGCTGCTGGCGCTGCTGCGGCGCCGGCCCGACGTGCGGCTGCGCAAGGATACAGTGGCGCGGCTGGCGCTGCTGCGCAGCGGGCGCGACGACCCGCGCCTGCGGCGCACCATGCGCGACCGCTTCGCCGAGCTGCTGCCCGCGGTGGCCGGCGCCGGGCCGATCCCCGCGGTGGCCCCGCCCGCCCTGGCCGCCCTGGCGCGGCCGCGGCCTGCCGGCCCGGCGGTGCTGGGCCTGGCCCCCGGCGCCCGCTGGTCGACCAAGCGTTGGCCCCAGGCCCATTTCGCCGCGCTGGTGCAGGCCCACCACGCGGCCGGCGGCGGGCCCGTGCGCATCTTCCTGGGCCCCCAGGAGGAGGCGTGGTACGGCGCCGGTCCCCTGGCCACAGCGGCCGGCGCGGCCGGGGCGGAGGTGGTGCGCGGCCTGCCCCTGACGGAGGTCGCCGCCCGCCTGGCCGAGTGCGCCGTCCTGGTGACCAACGACAGCGGGCTGCTGCACCTGGCCGAGGCCGTCGGCACGCCGGTGGTGGCCCTGTTCGGCCCCACCGTGCAGGCCTTCGGCTACGCGCCCCACCTGCCGCAGAGCCGCCTGCTCGAGACGGACCTGGACTGCCGCCCCTGCTCCCGCAACGGCAAACGCCCCTGCCACCGGGGCGATCTGGCCTGCCTCGTGCGGCTGGACCCCGCCGCGGTGCTGGCCGCGGCCGCACCGCTGCTGCAAGGCCCCTCCGGAAAGGACCCCGCGTGAGCAACCGCGCGCTGCACCCGGCGGCCGACCTCGGCCCCGCCCTGCGCTTCTACCGCAACCTGAGCCCGGTCGTGGCGGGGCTGCTGCCGCTTTTGGCCCCGTTCTCGCCCAAGCTGGCGGCGGGCGTGGCCGGCCGCCGCGGCCTGCTGCGCCGCCTGCTGGCGGCCACCGCCACCGTGCGCGGCGGGGTCTGGTTCCACGTGACCAGCGTCGGCGAGTACGAGCAGGCGCGGCCCCTGATCGCCGCCCTGAAGGAGGAGGATCCCCGCCGGCCGGTGATCGTCACCCATTTCTCGCCCTCGGGCTGGGAGTACGCCCACCACCGGCCCTGTGCCGACCTGCACGACTACCTGCCCTTCGACGAGCCGGGCCCCATGGCGCGGCTGGTGCGGGCCTGGAAGCCCCGGGCCCTCGTTTTCGTCAAGTTCGACCTGTGGCCCAACCTGGCGCTGGCCGCCTGGCGCCACGGGGTGCCCGTGGTACTCCTGGCCGGCAGCCTGCAGCCGGGCAGCGCCCGCCTGAGGCCCGTGGTCCGGGGCCTGTACCGCGAACTCTGCGACCGCTTCGCCCACATCGGCGTCTGCACCGAGGACGACGCGCGCCGCTTCATCGCGGACCTGGGCGTCTCGGCCCCGGTCTCGGTCACCGGGGACACGCGGGTCGAGCAGGTGATCCTGCGCTGGGAGGCCGCCCGCGAGGGCCGCACCGCCGCCCGCCTGAAGGCCCTGGGCGGGCGCCTGCTGGTGTTGGGCAGCACCTGGCCCCAGGACGAGGCCCTGTGGCTGCCCGTGCTGCCGCAGCTGCTGCGCGATAGACCACAGCTGCGCGTGGTGCTGACCCCCCACGAACCGGACCCGCGGCGCCTGGCCGCCCTCGAGCAGGCCCTCGGCAGCGCCGGCGTCGCGCACCTGCGGCTGAGCCGGCTGACCGCCGGGGAGCCCGGCGACCGGGCCCGGGTGATCCTGGTCGATTCCATCGGCGTGCTGGCGGAAATCTACCGTTCGGGCCATCTTGCCTACGTCGGCGGCAGCTTCACCACCGGCGTGCACAACACCATGGAGCCCGCCGTCTGCAGCCTGCCCGTGCTCTTCGGGCCCCGCATCGGCAACGCCGAGGAGGCGGGCGAGCTGGTGCGGCGCGGCGCCGGGATCGTGCTGCGCAAGCCCGCCGAGGCCCTGGCCGCGGCCCGGCGCCTGCTGGCCGACGACGACGAACGCGTCCGCCTGGGCCAGGTGGCCCGGCAGGTGGTCCTGGCCCAGCGTGGGGCCACCGCGCGCAGCCTCGAGGTGCTGCGGCCGCTGCTGGCCCGGCGTCCCGACTGACCCCCCCCACAGGAGATCCGATGCGCCCCCAACAGGCCGACCACCTGCAGGCTGTGGACCAGCGCCCCGCCGACCGCGGCGCCCGCTGGCGCATGCCCTACGCCGCCAGGCCCCGGTTCATCCAGCTCGAGACGGTGACCAAGTGCAACGCCGAGTGCCCGTTCTGTCCCCAGCACGAGATCCGGCGCGACCCGGCGCGCATGCCCGACGCCACCTGGCAGAAGATCGTCGACGACACCCGCGGCTGGGGTGTCACCTACCGGCCGTTCTTGACCAACGAACCCTTCGTGGACAAGCGGCAGGCCGGGATCACGCGCTACATCAAGCAGAACGACCCCACCGCGCGCGTCGAGTACAACACCAACGGCGAGCTGATGACCGAGCAGCTGGGCCGCGACCTGCTGGAGGCGGGGGTCGACATCATCCGCTTCTCCATCGACGGCTTCAGCGCCGCGACCTACGAGCCGTCGCGGGTGGGCATCCCCTACGAGAAGGTGCTCGAGCGCACCACCCGTTTCCTGGAGATCTGGGACCAGGAGGGCTGGCGCGAGAAGGTCTTCACCGAGGTCCGCATGATCGAGGTGCCGGAGAACCGCCACGAGATCGCCGCCTACCGCGCCTACTGGGAGCCCCGCTGCACCGAGGTGCTGGTCACGCAGCTGTACCAGTGGCCCTGGACCGGCCAGAAGCGCGAGGACGTGGTGCTCAAGCCCTGCCTGAAGATCCTCGACGAGATGTTCTTCTACAGCGACGGCGACGCCACCGTCTGCTGCTGGGACGTGCACGGCCGCGCCGTCATCGGCAACGTGAACCGCGCATCGGTCCAGGAGATCTGGGAGGGCCACGCCGCCGCCGTCATCCGCGCCGCGCTGGACGACGGCCGCCGCGACCTGCTGCAGCTCTGCAGCCGTTGCAACGCCTACCAGGATTACGATTTCGCGAAGTTCGCGGCCCGCTGAGCTCAGCGCCGCCGGTAGGGCAGGGGATCGTCGACGGCGGCCGCGGCGAACCCGCGCAGGCGCAGGCGGCAGCTCTCGCACTCGCCGCAGGCGGTCTCGCTGTCGGTGTAGCACGACCAGGTCAGGTGCAGGGGCGCGCCCAGGGCGAGCCCGCGCCGCACGATGGCCCCCTTGTCCAGGCGGATCAGCGGCGTCTCGATGCGCAGCGCTGTCTCCGGCCGGGTGCCCGCGTCCACCGCGGCGGCGAACTTCCGGTAGAACTCCTCGCGGCAGTCGGGGTAGCCGCTCGAGTCCTCCTGGACCGCGCCGATCCACAGCGAGCGGGCGCCGATGACCTCGGCCCAGGAGACGCCGATGGCCAGGATGTGGGCGTTGCGGAAGGGCACGTAGGTCGAGGGCACGCCCGCCCCAGCCGCCGGCAGGCCCTTCTCCACGGCCATGGCCTCGTCCACCAGGGACGAGCCGCCGATCAGCTTCAGGTAGCCGACGTCGGCGACCAGGCGCCGGGTGGCGCCGTAGTGGTCGGCCAGGGCGGTGAAGGCCGCCAGCTCCCGGGCCTCGGTGCGCTGCCCGTAGTTCACGTGCAGCAGGGCCAGGTCATGCTCCCGGGCCGCCTCGGCCAGGCACACGCACGAATCCAGGCCCCCGCTCACCAGGACGATGGCCAGCTCCCGCGCCACGCTCACACCCCCCGCGTCCGCTCGGGCCAGACGGCCTTGTGCAGCTGGATCTGCAAACGCACGTCCAGCCCGTCGGCCAGGATCCATTCGGCCAGGTCCCGCGGGGCGAGGGCGTCCTGCACGGGCGAGAACACCACCGGCACGCCGGCCGGCAGGCGCCCGGGCGCGCGCACCAGGTCCCGCCCCCACGCGTAGTCGGCGCGGTCGGCGCAGACGATCTTCAGCTCGTCGCCCCCGTCCAGGGCGGCGATGCCCTCCCAGTCGAGCAGGTCGGCGGCGATGCCGCTGCCGGGAGCCTTGAGATCGACGATGCGGTGCACGCCCGCGGGAACCGCGACCAAGGGGACGGCGTTCGAAGGACCGCGGGTGCCACTGGTTTCCAGCAGCACCGTCCGACCGTCGGCCAGCAGCGCGGCCAGCAGTTCCTTGACGCCGGCCTGCAGCAGCGGTTCCCCGCCGGTGACCAGGACGGTGCGGAAACCGTGGCCCCGCACGACCTCCGTGATCGCGGGCACGCCCAGCCGCTGGCCGCCCTGGAACGAGTGCTCCGAGTCGCACCAGACGCAGCGCAGGTGGCAGCCGGTCAGGCGCACCAGGGTGCAGGGCTGCCCGCTGAAGCGTGACTCGCCGCAGATGGCGGGATATATTTCGTTCACCAGGAGCATGGTCGCCTTCCCACGGGGACCACGGCCCACGGGGCCGGTCCCGAGTCCAAGGAGCCGCCGAATTGCGCAAGATAAGCAAGGCATCGCCGCCAGTCCATCCCCACGGCTTTCTGCCGGCCCTGGGCGGGCTGGTCCTGCTGCTCGTGGCCGCCGGCTGCGGCGGCGGCGAGCAGACCTCCGGCGCCGGCGCCGGATCCGCCCCGGCCGGGGACGGCGCCTGCCCCGTGGTCGTGGACGCCTCCGGCTGGCAGGCGTTCGGCGCCCTGGCCGGCCGCATCACCGGCGGCGAGGCCGTCGGCGAGGCCGACCTGGCCGCCCTGGGCGAACAGCCCTCGTTCACGGTCTGGCGCCGGAGCATGGCCCCGGCCGTGCCCAAGCCCGAGCGCGTGGGCAACTTCGTGGAGGAGGCTTTCTGGACCGAACTGGGCCGCACCGGCGAGCGCAAGGCCAACGCCGATCGCCAGGCCATGGGCCTGTCCTACCGCTGGTCCTGGGACCACCGTGACCGGGTCGATTCCCTGGCCGCGGTGGTGGCGGGCGAGCCCTGGCGCTGCGGGCTGCTCGAGCACACCCGCGGCTGGATCGACCCCGAGCGCCTGACCCGCCCGCTGACGGTGCACCTGGTGCCCGGCAAGCCCGAGCTGCGCTGGCACGAGGGTGACCTGCTGGTGGACACCGGCGTGCTGGTCGCCGGCGGGCCTGACCAGTTGCAGCGGCAACTGGCCGGCCTGCTCTACCGCAACCTGGCGGCGCAGGACGGCGCCAACCCCCTGGCCGCCGAGGGCGACACGGCCGTCGCCCACGTCTTCCGCATCCTGCACAACGAGGGCATCGCCACCTGGATCGAGGATCTGCCCCACACCTACTTCAACCCGATCCACCCGCGCCTGCGCCGGGTGATGCCGGTGCCGCAGCACTTCTACCAATCGACCCTGCGGGTGACGGAGATCTGCAGCACGACCCTGCCCCGGCTGCTGGCCGACCCCGCGGAGATGCGCCTGCGGGGCCAGGACTTCGCCCGCACCGTGGCCGCCGGCGGCGCCTTCAGCCAGGGGGGCTACGGCATGGCCGCAGTCATCGCCGGCCGGCTGGGCCCGGAGCGCCTGCAGGCGGCGGCCGGCTCGGTGACGGCCTTCGTCAGGGCCTTCCAGGAGGCGGCCCTGCTCAACGGCGAGGATCGTCCCCTGCCCGGGGCCGCGGGGCACGAGCCCTGGGCCTGCGTGGCGCCCCTGCCGGCGGAGGTCTACGCACAGCTGCTGCCGCTGCTGGAGCGGGAGTTCGGGCCGGGTTAGTCCCAGCGGCTGAACACCGGCTCGATGTCCACCGGGATGCCGTCCAGCTTGCGCAGGGCCGCCGCCAGCACCGGCGGCATGGTGCCGTACTCGGCGATGAACGCCGCCGTGCCGTCGTAGTCGCCCCGCGCCTGCAGCAGGCAGACCTCCGCCACCAGCTCGCGGATCGCCGGCACGAAGACCGCGACGTCCACGGAGAAGCGCTGCACCTGCGGGTGCCAGGCGATGGCCTGCTTGCGCAGCAGGTAGTTGAACTGGATGGCGTTGGCCTGGCCGTGGGCCTCGCCGATCCCGAAGCGCACCGAGCGGAACAACCCGGCCAGGTAGGTGGCCGCCTGCTGGCGCACGATCGGCTCCGGGAAGTAGTCGCGCCCCGCCGCGTGCAGCTCGAAGATGGCCCACTCGCCCATGGCGTCGGCCTTGGCTTCCTCCAGGGTCGAGTACAGGTCCTTCAGCTCCAGGCGCACCTCGGTCGCGCGGCCGTCCCTGGTGATCTTGCCCGGGCCCAGGCCGTGGCTCATCTCGTGCCACAGGGTGTGCAGGAAGAAGCTCTCGGCGGTCAGGTCGCCCACCTGCCCGGCCACCACCAGTTCCTGGGCGATGGGCTTGAGGATGCGCTCGAACTTGGCCGCCATGACGTTGCGCAGCAGCACCTTCTTGCTGCCCTTGGCCTCGCGCACGCGCTCGTCGTTGGGCAGGTTGAAGGCGATGGTCTGCACGCCGGCGCGGGTGTCGCCCGCCGAGTAGACCTCGTCCACCACGCGGATGGGCGATTCGCTGCCTCGCCCCGGATTCTTGTGCTCGTCGGCGATGGGCAGCCGGCTCTCCAGCCAGGGCAGCTCGTCCTTGAACTTCGCCAGGCGGGCGCTCTCCTGCGGGTCGGTCACCGTCACGAAGGCCTCGAAAGCGGCCTTGTAGCCGAAGAGCCCGTCCTCGTAGGTCTCGTACGGGCCGATGGTGACCTCCACGTCGCTGTCCAGGTCCATCCACAGCATGTCCGACGCGTAGTAATCGTCGCTCAGGAAGGCGTCGGCGCGGCTCTCCAGGAACGCCTTCAGGCTGGCGTTGCCGGTCAGGGCGGCCGCCTCGCGCAGCAGCCCGGCCGCCCGCTCGAGGCCGGGCCGGAAGTGCACCGAGTACGGCACCGCCTGCAGCGTGCCCCCGCCGGTGCGCCGCACCATGGTCAGCAGGCCGTCCAGGCCGTGCGCCGGATCGGCGATGGTCGCCTTCTCCTGCTCCGTCAGATCCAGGGGGTAGAAGTTGGCGCCCTCGGGATGGGGCCAGGTGCCGAAGAAGGGCTGGCGGTCGAAGCGCCGGTCCCAGGGGCCCAGGTTGATGGCGAAGTAGCGCCGCACCCCCTGCTGCAGGCCCGCCGGCAGCTCGGCGATGCGCGCGGCCAACTCGGCGCGGCAAGGCGTGGCCTGCTCGGCGAACAGCTCGTGCATGACCTTGGCCGCCTCCACCAGCTTCGCCAGGACCGCCTGTTCGGACGGCTGCAGGTGGCTGACGTCGGGATCCAGCGCGGTGGGCACGTAGGCGTCCAGGCGGGCGTCCAGGTCCGGCACCACCGGCAGGTCGCCTGCGGTCCAACTGCAGTCGGTGGCGTGGATCCGGCTCACGTCGTCGGCTCCCTTCGGCCCGCAGCCGCCCAGCAGGGCGGCGGCGCAGAGCAGCGCGGCCAGGCCGGCCACGCGGCGGGATCTGAGGTTCTGGCGGTGCATGGAATCGCTCCTTGGGGGCTTGGGGTCGGCACGGGTCGGCCGGAGCGATTGTGCCCCCCGGCGGCGTTGACGTCAACCCGCGGTCGGTCCGGTATACAGGACGGGTAAGTTACACACTGTTCACATTTCTTTATTGATTCGCCTCAACAGATGGAATATGATTTTCATTGCCGCCCCGGACGAATCCCTCCGGCCGGGAACGGTCAGCCGCTACGGTCGAGATATCCGGCGACCCTGCGGCGCGCCGGTCGGGATGCCTGCCCGCACCGGCTTGCCTGCCCCGCTGCCACGGGCAGGACGACCGGGCCGCCGATGGCGGCCCGGTCGGCTTTTATGGCCTTGTGCGGGGCCCCCGCGGGACCAGGGCGCGGGCCCCACGGCCGCGCCCGGCCGCCGGGCAAAAAAAAAGCGGCCGAGGCCGCGCAGAAGCACAGTGGCGGGAGCGACGAGACTCGAACTCGCGACCTCCGGCTTGACAGGCCGGCGTTCTAACCAACTGAACTACGCCCCCGCCAGGTGCGTCAGCAGGAGGCGCAATATAGCGGCACCCCCAACCGGTGTCAAATTATTTGCGGTCGGCCCCGCCGGGCCATTCGGGCAGCCAGGACACCGCCCAGGCGGGGGGCAGCAGGGCCCTCAGGTCGGCCGCCAGGGCCGGGTGCCCCATCCCCAGGGCCCACCCCTGCGGCGCCACCACGGCCGCCCAGGCCGCCTCCTGGGCCCGCGCCAGGGGCCGATGGGAAGCGACCAGGATCCGCCGGGCCCCGGCCGCCCGCGCACCGGGGTCACCCGGGTCATGCGGATCATCCGGATCATCCGGATTACCGGGCGGCGGCCCGCTGCCCTCGCCCGCAGCCACCGGGCCCCACCGGTCGCCGGCCGTGCGGTCGACCAGGAAGACGCCGTCCCCGCCGGCGAAGGCCGGATCCAGCCGGTCGGCCAGGCGCGCCCAGGCCTCGCGCCAGGCCTCGTCGGGCGCGGGTACCGGGCCTGCCACCCCGGCGGCCGCCGCCGCCGGCCCCGGCCCGCGTTCC